>ONWV01000042.1 GCA_900321635.1 uncultured Spirochaetaceae bacterium
TAAAAGAGATGGCAAAACTTCGAGAAAAAGGCCTGATCGGCAAGGTCGGAATCTGCAACATGCCCCTTGGGGATCTGGAAGGCGTTGTGGCATCGGGCATTAAGGTGGACAGAATCCAGATTCCACTTTCATTGCTGTGGACAAGGGACCTAGCAGAGACCAAGGCATTTTGTAAGGAGAACAACATCCGCATTGCCGCTTACAGTCCCACAGGAATGGGCCTTCTGAGCGGAAAGTACAAAGAAAGTGCGGACCTCAGTGACAATCGAGCGGGCCTGTTCTGTTTCAGAGAAAGCTGCCACCGCCAGTATCTTGAACTGCTGGAGCTGCTGAAAGAAATTTCTGAGGCGCACAAGACAAGCTGCACCAAAGTCGCCCTGGCCTGGACGGCATCACAGGAGCCTGACATCATCCTCATCGGGGCCAGAAACACCGAGCAGCTGAAGCAGAACCTTTCGGACCCTGTTTCCCTGACACAAACAGAGCTTTCAGACCTCAGCGCCGCAGCCCAGAAACTCGATGAAAAATCACGCAAAATCTGCTCGAATATTTTTTCGTATGATTTCTAATCAGCAAAAGTGATTTGAGGCATTTTGGCATCTTCTCCTACAGGAGGGAAGGGGTTATTATCAAGGTATGAAGGTTTTGAAAGAGGAAAGGTCAGTTGAGCTGGTGGTGAAAAAGTCGAGATTCATCTCGATTGCACGGGTGTGCAATGGGCCTTCCGATGTCAAACGGATTGTGGACGAGACCAGGCGGCAGTTTCCGGATGCGACGCATGTTGTGCATGCCGCGGTGATGGGCAGTCAGTTCTCGTTCTCTGATGACCATGAGCCGAAGAACACGGCAGGCCGGCCGGCTTTGGAGGTGCTGAAGGGCTCGGGCATAACAAACATCATCGTTCTGATTGTGAGATATTTCGGGGGTACGCTGCTGGGAACAGGAGGCCTTGTCAAAGCATATGGGGACAGCACCAAGCTGGTTCTGGACGGAATTCAGACCGAAGAGCTTGTGGAAAAGACGGCCTTCTCACTGACAATCGGCTATGACCTTTACGAGAGCACCAAGCGCCTTCTGGCTGCGGCCAAGGCCGACAACGTGAAAGAGGATTTCGGCACGGAGATTACCATTTCGGGCAGCATCCCCGCCACAGCCGGGCCTCTTCTTGCTTCGCAGATCAGCGACTTATCCAACGGAAAGCGCGCTGTAGTGCTTGAAAAGCGCGAGTTGTAAAAGGTTGTAAAAGTTTTTTGAAGTTGTAAAGGGTTGTAAAAGGTTGTAAAAGAATCTCTCGTGTGTTATCTTCCTAATATAGGGAGAAAAGATGAACCAGAATCCTTTTACTTTATCTTTCGGAAAAGAACCTCTCAGTTTCATTGCCCGTGATTCCCAGAATCAGGAGATAATTGACAGCTTCACCTCTGACAATCCGGGTTTTCAGGCCTGTATCATAACAGGTGTCCGAGGATCAGGGAAAACAGTTGCTATGACATCCATAGCAAATGAACTGGCTTCCGACAAGAGATGGATTGTCGTGAATCTCAACCCAGAGCTTAACCTTCTCAACCAGCTTGCAGCAGAGCTGAGTAACCGCAAGGGTTTGATTGAACTCTTCAAGGACGCCAAAATCAACTTATCAGTATTGGGATTCGGTCTTGAAATTGACGGAGAGCCTCCTGTCACGGACATTGTTGTAGCGCTCAGGCGGATGCTCGCCAAAATTACAAAGGAAGGCAAAAGGGTCCTGGTCACAGTGGATGAGGCCTCGTCAACACCTCAGTTCCGGGAGTTTGCAAGTCAGTTCCAGATTTTCATGAGAGAGGGTCTTAGTGTTTTTCTATTGATGACAGGCCTGTATGAGAACATCTCGGCCCTTCAGGATAGCAAGAACCTCACTTTCCTTTACAGGGCCCCGAAGCTTGAGCTTAAACCCCTGAGCATTGTGCTGATTGCACGCAAATACAAAGATATTTTCAACCTCAGCGAGGAAGAAGCACTAGCCATGGCAAATGCAACCAAGGGGTATTCTTTCGCATTCCAAGCTTTGGGATATATCTGCTGGCAGAGCCAGAAGCCTTGGAAAGAGGTGCTTACAGAATATGATGCCAAGCTTGAAGACTTTGTCTATGAGAAAATCTGGAGCGAACTTTCTCTGAAAGATCGAGTAATCATCCATGCTGTCTGCTCTTCGGAAGATTCAAGTGTTGAGGCGATAAGAAACCAGGCAGGGATCGATTCGAATAGTTTCACAGTTTATCGAAACAGGCTTCTGAAAAGGGGCATAATTACCTCGCCCACATATGGACATATTGAACTGGCCCTTCCCCGCTTCGCTGAGTTCGCAAAGCGCCAAATTGCAATGGACTAGGCAGTTTGTACAAAAAGAGAACTTGACTTCTTTGGGCCCCAATTTTACGATTGAGATATCTATAATCCATTCTTAATAACTATTAGGAGAAGACCCAAATGAAAAGAAAAGTTATTTCTGTTCTCGCTTTGACACTCATTGTGTTGATGAGTGCTGTCCTTGTTTCATGCGATGGATGGAAACAGGTTGCACCGGACGAGGTTGTCAAAGAAGTTGTTGCTGATATTAAGGCACAGTATACCTATTTCAAGGTATATATCAACGATCTTGCCTTTGGCACGCATACGCCTACTGAGCTGGAAACAACATTGAAAGTTGTTCTAGAAAACGACTACCAGGCCAAATGGGGAGCTGGTACAACGGCAGTTGTTAATGCCAGTGCAAATTCTATTTCAGCAAAAGTAAATGCACCAGACGGAAAAAACAACTTAGACATTAATTTTACCAGCATTAAACTGTCCGACAACAAAGAGTCTGTTTCTGGAAGCTTCTCAATCAATGTTAAAAAACCAGATACAGCTGCTGCCTCTACACACTCATTTGAAACTGCTGGAAACTTCACCATAGCTGCACGTGACAGTGTCACCTTCTCTTCTGTATCCTACAGAGGCACGGATTACGATACTGACAACTTCAACAGGGAAATGGAAAGAGAACTGTAATTACAGAAATCATGCAAACAGGAGTCGGGCAACCGACTCCGTTTTGTATAGCAGTCAATCGAAGGAAAAACATTATGAAAAGACTCTCTTTAATTACAGTAATTGTATTAGTGCTGACCGTAACAATGAGTGTAACACTCGTTTCATGCGAAAACACACCTAAATACACACCCCAAAAACTGTTTTCATATAATGATGTTGTAGATGAAGTTACAGAAGAAGTATACACAGACATCTACGTTGATTCATTACAGTTTGCAAAAAAACTGGCAACAGGAGTTGCGCATCATGATATCGAAGATCAGATGTCCGATTATTACTACAAAGAATACGGGGACATCAGGGGATACATCTACGTATACGCCGGCGACGATGATAATAACAGCATTATGGTCAGAATGGGTGCAGATGAATCAGACATAAATGAAAACCTGAAGATCATCAACATCAGCTATTCAGACACAGACGAAACAACCAGTGGCGATTTCACCCTTTCATATTCGGGTTATTTCAAAAGAAATCCTGCAACCATGAAAGTCGAAGGCAAATACACACTCGGAGACAGCAAAAAGAGCATCGTTCTCTCTTCTGTCGTCTTTGATAACGTTGAATATGATCCCGACAACTTCAACAAAGAGTTGAAGGACATGCTCAAGTAAGCCCTTTGAGGTTATCCAAAAGGAGGATAACAAATGAAGAAAACTGTTGTTCTGCTGCTTACCGTTCTTCTGGTTATAGGTCTTTTTGTTTCGTGTACCGAAGAGCCCCAAAAGCCGGTTGCAGATGAAGAGACTGTTTATTCTGTCTCAATCAACACTGCCCAATGGCTTTTAGTGCTTTCTAAACAAATTGAAAGCATCGCATCCGGGGAAGATCCACAGCAAATCGAAGAAGATCTTAGCACTCGCCTCTCTCGTGTATCCGGTCAAGTCGAAGCCGATTCCAAAAACCTTTCAGTTTCTTTGTCACGTAACGGCCAAAGCGTGTCCGCCAATTTTTACAACATCACGCTGTCTTCAGAAACAGGAGAAGTAAGTGGATATTACATCCTTTCCGGGACCCTTGAGATAGAAGATCAGATCACCAACCTGACTGTTATGAGCAAGTTCACATTTGACGATGAGAATTACACCATTACCTGTTTAAATGTCACCGTTGATGATGTCAGCTACGATGTGGATGCGTTCAACGAAGCATTCAAAGAAGGGCTTCCAATTTATGGTTGATCAAAGAGACGGGGAGAAAAAATGAAGAAAATTGTTGTTTTGCTGCTTATAGCACTTTTGGTTGTAGGGCTTTTTGTTTCATGTAACGACGAAGCACCAAAAGCAAAAGCTACAAAGGAACAGACCGAAGAGGTTGTGGAAACAACCATCGAGTCGCTCATTCCCTACATCAAATTTGCCCGCGACCTGTTTCTACCAGGTAACAGCCCAGACAGCGTAAAGGCGGAAATGCAATTAAATCGCGAATGGGCATATGAAATGCTTTATGAGGTGCAACCCACTGTAACAACTGACGCTTCTGAAAACAGCCTCAGCGCGTATATCGTTATTGAAGATTCAGGCTTGGAGGAAACGGTTGAATTGACCGATCTTGAGTATTCTCCTTCCGATGATATTGTCAGTGGCAAATTATCTCTGGATTATTCTTTAGGCGATGAGAATCTTACTATTTCCATCATTGTGAAGTGTGATTTTGCCATTTCTCTTACAATGGATGTTATCAGCACAGTCAATTACTCCTATGTCAAATACTGTGGAACCGAATATGATCTTGCTTCATTTGATGAAGAAATAAACAGTTTTTTGGAAAGATGGCCAACACTTACTTAATGACAAACTAAGAACAAAAACCACACTTAGAGCCGGGAAACCGGCTCTTTTTATTCACACGCTTTGCCCTTATTATTTTGTTGCATGATAGAGTCTTACTATTTTTACTTTATTTTTTTCGTAACCCCATTTACAATTTAATTGTTGTATTAGTGGGTACTGGCTTTCGCCAGTAAAAAAAACGAGTTGTTTATCCATAAGGAGGATAACGTATGAAAAAGTTTATTGTTTTGCTGCTTGCAGCACTTATGATTGTGGGACTTTGTATTTCGTGTAAAGAACCAGACCCAAAAGATGAGTTATATGGAAAATGGGTCTACGAAGATGGAGAAGATAAAGTAGTCCTAGATATCGATGGAAAAGGTGCTTTCACATTGTCTCTCGATGAAGCTTTTGAGCTTAAAGGAACCTACAAAATCAATGAAAGCAAGGTAACAATGGAAATAGATCCATCGTCTGTTCCTGTCGGGAAAAACACTAATTATGTTTTCTTGGGAGATGTTGACGACCCGGTTGGTGTCCCTTATACCCCTGGTGATGATAAAATAAGCATATGCTTTGATGCTGGTTCCACCTCAAGGCCAGAAGATGCTGATGAATTCGTTGGTTTTGATGTAATGGCTAATAATGTCTTCAAGAACTCTATTTTGATGATTACGCTGGAGACTGATAAAATCATCATTGAGATGGATCTGAGCCATAAAGAAGCAACCAAGACTGTCTGTGAAGTCGCTCTCGATTCCGAGGCAGATAAGACAGAAAATTCCGAATATGATTCGGATCCGCTATTATGGTATTGTAACTATACAAACATAAAAGCCACGAAAATGTCAGTTGACTCTGATTACTCTATCGAGGATAACAAACTGTCTATTTGGTTCTTTGACTTGGACTTTGATGATGATATTTCTCAGTATACGTTCACAAAAGAATAACATTTGAATAATTCAAGGTTTTAGACCATTTTAGGGCCGCACGCAGATGCGGCTCTTGTTTTTATATCCCCCTACCCCATTGTCTTTATTGTATAATCAGACCATACGGAAACAGGAAAAGGAGCTTCTGGTGATGAGGAGAAAGGTTTTAGTTTCGTTGTTGGTTTTGGGTCTTGTTCTGACTCTGTTTGTTTCGTGCGCAAGCCTTGGCAGTAAGAAGGATGTCCTTGCAGGAAAATGGAAAACAGCTCCTTTTGACGGAGAAGAAGGAACAATGACACTGGACATTGACGGGCGCGGTTCTTTCTCGGTTTATTACGACGACGCTTTTGCTTACTCGGGTACGTACAAGATCAAAGGCGATGTAGTCCAGTTCCTCCCCGTACTCAAGACTCTTCCTGATTCAGACTTCACCGCTTACGTCTTCTTGGGAGATCCCATAAATCCTGCCACTACTCCGTACAAGGGAGGAGATAAGGTAGGAATGTGCTACTTTGCCGACTCTGTCGAAAGACCTGATGACGATGAAATGTATTTCGTTCTTGACTGTTCTGAAGAGGGCAAGTACTACAAAGACGATGATATGATTATTGAATTCACTGAGGATAAGAAGTTCATTCTAAGCGTGCACTTCTTGTCAATCGAAGAAGGAAAAACCGTTTGCGACGGCATCCTTTACGATATAACTGACAGAATCGACAATCCCGACTATGTCCCGGGCTCCATGGATTGGGTCTACAAAATTGAGAATCTCATAACAAAAGAATCATATGTCGCCTCCACTTTCCCTATCCAGGATGACAAGCTTAGGCTCTGGTTCTTCTTCAAGGACTTTGGCATTCTGGAGTGCGAGTTTATAAAACAATCAGAATAGTTCTTTAATTTACAATAGACTTCAGTTCTGTTTATAATTTGTTTATCTCATTATGGGGGTTTGCCATGACACTTCGACAGGATGCTGACAAAATCATCAAGGATGCGCTTTATGCCGCACTTCCGGATACAGCTGTAAAAAAAGCTTTAAAAGAAATCAAATTCTCATCGGGCAAGGTTGTCCTTGTCTCGGTCGGAAAGGCCGCATGGCAGATGGCCAAGGCAGCATGGGACGAGGCCGGAAGCCGCATCGACGGCGGTGTCGTCATCACAAAATATGACCACAGCAAGGGAGACATCGGAAACCTCTCTATCTTTGAGGCAGGTCACCCCGTCTCGGACGAAAACAGCTACAAGGCAACCGAAAAGGCCATCGAGGCAGTTACGGGCCTTTCAAAGAACGACAATGTTCTTCTTCTGATTTCAGGCGGCGGCTCTGCCCTGTTTGAAAAACCCCTGGTCTCGGAGGCCGAGAACCAGAGCATCACAAAGCAGCTTCTAAAATGCGGAGCCAGCATTGTTGAGATGAACACTCTCAGAAAGCGCCTTTCTGCCGTCAAGGGCGGACGCTTTGCACAGCTTTGCTCCCCTGCCCGCGTCTTCACGATTGTTCTTTCAGATATCATCGGAGACCCGCTTGATATGATCGCATCGGGCCCTGCATATCCTGATTCATCCACATGCCAGCAGGCCGTTGAGATTGCCACACGCTATAAGCTGGATCTTTCCGACAAGGCCATGTCTCTGATCAAGACCGAGACCCCCAAGAGCCTTGATAACGTGACAACCTTTGTCACAGGAAGCGTCAAGCAGCTTTGCGCCTCAGCCATGATCAGTGCAAAGGACCTGGGCTACGAGCCTGTGTTCCTCAGCGCAAGCCTCGACTGCGAGGCCCGCGACGCAGGAGCCTTCCTTTCTGCCATTGCCCGCGACCACCAGGATTCAAAGAAGTCCCTGGCCTTCATCGCAGGAGGCGAGACCGTTGTGCACCTTACAGGCCATGGCCTTGGCGGAAGAAACCAGGAGATCGCCCTTTCTGCTGCAGACGGCATTGCAACCTGCAAGGAGACCTGCGTGTTCTCCGTGGGCTCTGACGGAACAGACGGACCTACAGATGCGGCTGGCGGTTACTGCGACCAGAATACCAAGGAGACTCTGAAGAAGCAGGGTCTTGATATTCAGAGCGTTCTTGATGACAACGATGCCTACCATGCCCTGGGCAAGGCCGACGGTCTTATCATGACAGGCGCAACGGGTACCAACGTCAACGACCTGACAGTACTTTTGATTAAGAGATAAAAAATGAAGAAAACCCTTTTATTGTTTTTGATTCTTGCTGTCTGCACCCTGGCCTTTGCTCAGGGCGGGTCAGAAGTAGGAGTTCTTAAGAAGATTCCCATAAAGGTCCTTATTCTCCCCAAATGGGAAGAAGGCGGCCTTGAATCATCCCTCACAGGAGAGGCCAGGTTCTACTACAACCAATATGTCAAAGGCGGAGAGACATACAAAATTGATTTCGGTGACGCGGAAGAAAGCACGCTGTATGTAAAAGACGGCGTTGCCCTGTACCTTACAGGTGTCGGAAAAGTGAATGCCGCAATATCGACCTTTGCTGTCTTATCTGATGAGCGCTTTGATTTTTCAAATGCCTACATAATCTCTACAGGCTGTGCAGGCTCTGCCACGGAGCAGACTGTGATGGGTGATGTATTTATCGTGACAGCAAGTGCCGACTATGATCTTGGACATCATGCGGACTACCGCGATCTTGAGAACAAGGAAGGCCCTACATGGTTTCATGACAGTGCATATGACGGATCTTCCATAGTCTATCTTTCAACGCCCCTCACAGACAGGGCCTATGAGCTTACAAAGAATGTTGCCATAAAAACCACAGAGAAAACCAGATCTTTCATGGCAGCCGCCTTTGACGGCGCCGCTTGGGCAATTCGCGACCCCAAAGTCCAGAAAGGAACCATGGTTACATCTGACAATTATTGGAAAGGTTATTATAATGAGAGCACTGCAAGGCAGATTGTACAGACCTACAACTGCCCGGATCCCTATGTGGCCGATGACATGGAGGACATTGCGATAAGCGTCACGCTCAAGCGCCTGGGACTTCTGGACAGATACCTGATTCTGAGAGTCAGCGTGAACATGGATGTCTTCATGATGGGTGCAACACCTGAGAGTCTTTGGACAACAGGTTCTGCAACGGATCTTGTATCAGGGGAAGGGGTAGAGTCCGCGGACATCTTCCCTGTTTCTATGGAAAACAACTTCAAGGTCGGAAAAGTCATCATAGATGCTATTCTGGACGGAACCTTCTGAGGTTAAAGGAGATATAAATGGCAAATAATTTTGCAACAAGGGTTGCTGATTCCTATTTTTTCAGAACAAACCCTGTAATCAGTAAGCTTGCAGGTGTTCAGGACACCGATGCCGATGTCAGCTGCACCTATGCAGGAATTGCAAGAAAGCTTCTGTACTTCATGGGTATGGTGGTAATCGGTATCATATTATGCATGATTCTTTCATATATTCCCGCAGGCGGAGCCGCCTTCACGGAAGAGGGAATGCCGATCAGCGCAGTCGGTTCTGCTGTGTTGATCGTCACATTCATAATGTTTCTGATCTCCCCCTTCCTTGCAGTATTCATCAGACCCACAATCCCGGTCACAGGAGCAATGTTCTGCTTCTCAACAGGCTATGTCATGACATGGGCTGCAATGACATTCGGTCAGGAGTATCGCTCATCCATCCTTCTTGCCGTGATTCTTACAATGATCATCGTATCCACTTTGGGCTTCATGTACTTCACAGGCAAGGTCAGGGTCACAGAGAAGCTTCGTACCGTTCTGACATCGCTGATTCTGTGCTCGTTTCTCACAGGCTTTGTTGTGTTCATCCTGGCACTGATTCCTGCAACAAGACCGTTTGTCACATCCCTTAGGGCAAACATGCTGATCAACATCGGAGGAAGCGTCCTTTATGTGATTATCGCTTCTCTTTTCCTTCTGGTGGACTTTGACACCATAAGACGTGCAGTCGATGACGGTCTTCCCAAAAAGTATGAATGGTGGGCTTCTTTCGGTCTTGCCTTCAGCGTGATCTGGCTGTTCTTCAAGATTCTGGAGCTCTTGTCAAAGCTTAAGAAGTTCAACAAGAAGTAAGAAATCAAAGACCTTTAAACAGCGCCTTGGTAATGCCAAGGCGTTTTTTATCAGTGCACAGGTCTTCCCACTTGTAAACAAGAACTCCCTCGGAATTTGGACCTAGTGCATATTCCAGAGCCTTTTCGTATTCTGATGCATCCATGCTTTCCGTGCGGTATGCCTCTTTGGACTGCACGGAGGCCACAATGTGCTTACAGCCCTCCTTTGCCATATACGAAAGAAGGTCTTTTATGTAGGAAACATCCATGTGCATCATGTGGTGGTACGCCATGGGAGTAAGATAGTCACAAAGAGAAGCCAAGGCGGGAAAGTCCTGTCCAATGACCTTTTCCCGTGCTCCGTCAAAAAGAGCCTTTGTCCAAGGCACTGCATGAATGCCGATTCTCACCGACGGACTTTCCTCTCTTGCAAGTAAAGAAAGTGTCTTTGCTGTCTCTGTTATCAAACCCTTTCGCCACTTGTCTTCCGATTCAAAGCGCGACGCCTCTTCTCGGCAGCGGCCGCAGTAACATGTTCGTGGAAGCTTTCTAGGGTCTGATAAAGGGCTTGCCATCTCCCAGAACTGGAAGAAACGGATGAAATCAAAAGACACTCCTGGTGGATTAAAAGCTCTGATATCATCTCGGATTCTGCTTTGCACCCGGGCCATGTGGTCTGTGTCCGTAGGACATGCAAAGCGCACCCAGTCATCGGCGGCAGGGCTTCCGTCCTCTCTGGTTGCAAGATTGCCATGCTCATTGTCTGTGACAAGGAAAACAGGTTCAACGATGTTCCAGAACAGACCTCTTTGCGTTAAATTTTCACAAAGTTCCCTATTCAAGGCACCACGTCCTAAAAAGACTGTGTTGATTCCAGTCTCCTGCATCAGATCAAGATAAGTGTCCGTGCAATAGAGGGAGTCATAGACTTTGACACCTAAAACCTTGTTCATTTGGCGCTCTTAAACTTCGCTTTGATGCTCTTTTTGTATTCGTACATATTTCTGTCGGCCCGGTCAAAAACATCGTCAACGCTTGCATCGCCGTCATAGCGTGACATTCCGAAGGATACCACGACCTTGCCATCTTTTGCATTAAGAGTGTTGGTTTTGTCAAAATCCTTGAGAATGCTGTCAATTAGCTCATAGTCCTGTCCGCTTGAAACTGCCACAAACTCATCGCCGCCGATTCTGAAGACCGGGCTGTGCTTGAATTTGTTGCAGATCAGCGCAGCCGCATCCCTGATGAGCCTGTCACCTTCATGGTGGCCGTGCTCGTCATTGACCGTCTTTAAGTCATTCACGTCAAAGACCGTCACTGCGAACGGATAGTTCTTCTTCTCCTTGATGGATGCGTTGAGCTTTTCCTCAAAATCCAGATATGCGTGTCTGTTCTTTACGCCTGTCAGCGCATCTATATCGGCACGGATTTTAGCCATTGAGAGGTTGTATGCATACTCTCTGTCGCGCTTGACCTGGTCGTTGATGTTGCTGATTCCGATAATCAGCTGATTTGAGTCGCCTTCCTTCACAAGGGCGGCCTTGAGGGACACATGGATTGACTCGCCGTCAAGCAGGAGCCTGTAGTTGAATGAATAAAGGCCTGTCTTCGCAATGCCCTCAAGAATCTTTTCCTTGATAAGAAGGGACCGGACTCTGTCCACATCGTCTGGGTCTATGACTTCCTCGGCATTCTTATAGGCGTCCTCGAAGAAATGATCGCCTGACTTGCTGATTCCAAGACCTGCATACTCTTTGGATGTGCTGTATTCAACATAGTGGTCGGTGACGGGGTCCACCGTGTAGATGCAGATGTAGTCCACGGACAGAGCAGAGATTCTTGCGATTGTCATCTGCTCTTCCTTGGCCCTTTCGTAGGCCTCCTGGACCTCCATCTGGGCCTGGACGTTGTTCACACCGATGATGACCCTGTTGCTGAAGTTGCCCAGCTTCGAGGCCTTCAGGCTCACATATTTCGGCTTTCCGTCAATCACAAGCCGATATGTCAGCGTAAAGGCGTTGTCGGTTGCAAGTGTCTGCATGACATTCTCTTTTGTAAGCTGGGTCAAAACCTTTTGCAGGTCTTCTTTGTAAACCGAACCAGGTGCGTCCTTTCTGACTTCGCTGAAGAAGTTCATTCCATGGCGGACAACTGAAAGCTCTCCATTCTTTTCATTCGGTCGGTATTCCACAAAGTGCTCGTTATCCAGATTCACGTAGTAGAGGAACGTGTAGTCGGAGGCAAGCGAGTACACGAAGGTGTCCGTCGGAATCTGCTCCTCGCTGTCAAAGCTGACCTCGGAGAAGTCCGTGTATTCAAGGAGAATGCCGACGAAGGCGATTTTTCCTGTGACGGGGTTCTTGGCAATACGCTTCAGATACAGATGTGCAATGGCCCCATCTGGCATCCTGGCGTTGACAAACTGCCTTGCTCCGTCGTGGGTGCACTGCCTGATTGCCTTAGCAAACTCGGCACTGAAGATCGTGCCCTTCTGCGGATACGGGTACAGCTCTCCCCTGCGGAAATCCTCGTGGACCTGATCCAGGAAGGCCCGGCAGGAACTGTTGTTTCTGATGATGGACACATTCTTTCCGTCGACTTCGACAATCACCATCGGCACGGTGTTGAAATACTGGCTCAGAGTGGCGTCCTCTTTGTTCACGGATGCGATATCGTACAGATTGATGCTTCCGATTGAAGAATAATACGGTGTTTCGTCGGGATTCTCGAATCCGATCTGCGCGCCTTTTTCGTAGCGCTCGAAAATAGTCTCCACGGGAATCGGGCGGCAGAAGAAGAAGCCCTGCATCTTGGTGCATCCGATTTCCTTAAGAAACTGTACCTGCTCTTCCGTCTCAACGCCTTCTACGACCGTCTCGATTCCCAGGCCGCTGGCCATCTTCATCAGCTCGGTGAGAATGATCTTGGTCTTGTTGTTCTTGGAGAACATCCTCATGAAATGAAGGTCGAACTTGATCAGGTCAAAGTGGAGCTCCTGCAAGAGGTCCAGCGACGAGTAGCCGCGGCCGAAATCGTCCATCCAAACCCTGAAGCCCAAGGCCTTAAAGCGCTCGATCTGCGACTTCATGAAGTCAAAGTCGCTTCCGATGATGCTCTCGGTGATCTCGATATTGATTTTGTCACGCCCGATGCCGCTGTCATCGACACGTTGTCTGATTTCCTCGACTATGTCGCAGGAGTCAAAGTCGGCACGGGAGAGGTTGATGGATGTGGGAACGGTGAAAAGTCCCCTCTGGGCCTGGATTTTGAGTTTTTCAAGAACCTGGTCCACCACAAAGAGATCGAGCTTGTAAATAAGCTTCTGATCCTCCAACGTCGGGATGAACTCGTCGGGAGTCAGCGGCCCGTTATCAGGGTCAATCCATCTGGAAAGAGCCTCCTCGTTGCAGACCCTGCCGTTGGCGGACCTGACAATCGGCTGGTAATAGACCTTGATCCATTTTTCAGCTATGGCCTTGTCGATGTTGTCGATGATATAACGCACCCGCTCGGTCTGAAGGTGCAATGTCTCGTCATAGTACTTGATAGCAGGATCCGGGAGGTCTCTTGCAGCATCTCCTGCGACCTTTGCCCGTTCGCTTGCCGTCCTGGGGTTGTTCTCTCCGTCACGGTAGACGTAGACACCTATGCGGATAGGAACGTTCCGACCCCCGTTTATAGACTTGCTGTTTTCGACCAACGTCCTGAGCCGGTTATCCAGATCATGATCGTCCGTAAAGACTGCAAAGTGATCCTGCCCCTGACGACAGCAGTTGTCATTGCTGAACTGGCTGATAAGCAAGGCGGCCAGGGCCTTTATCAGGTTGTCCCCTTCCTCAAAGCCGAATCTGCGGTTGAAATCTGTGATGCCGCACAGATCCACATAGAGCATCACGGATCTTCTGCCCTGCTCAATCGCTATGCGTCCTCCGGCCTCCGACAGGCTCAGAAAGTATTTGATAAGCGGCATTCCAGTGAGAAAGTCAAAGTAATGCCTGTTGGATGACTCCTTCAGTGCTGTGTCATATCCCAGCTCGATTCCGCCCGTAGTGCTTGCAATGTCCGAGTACAGGCCTTCGTCAAAATACCAGACGTACGCTATGCGCTCTCCGTTTTCCGCAGTGACGTGCTCTCCCTGTGCATGGATTATGTGGTACTCGCCGTTGACCCGGCTTCTGTAGATGACCTTGTAGACGGGAATCTCCCCGGTTGCAAATCGCACCGCCTCGCTGGCGATTCTTGGTATATCGTCCGGGTGTGTATCACGGTACATGTCGTTGTCCATGACATAGTACCCTTCCTCATAGGACTTCAGATTGAACATCTTCAGAAAGCCCGCCGAAACAATCAGCGTGCGTACCCGCCTGTCGAGGAATTGATATACCGCAATGGGCGCAACAGTCTTCTCCATTGACGCCTTTACGTTCGGTGGGAAGGTGTACATCTACTAACCCGCTCCAGTCTACTTGGTGTTTTTGTGCTTATAATAATATCGTATATTCACCGAATCATAAACTTATTTTATAAAACCTGGGTTTCATGATTTTTTGTGGACCCCGGGATAGTTTTTCAGACAATTTTACCAAGGCACCATGAAAAGGCTTTTGCGCACCTCAGACCAGGCTCCGAAAAATGGTTTCCGCTGTTCCACTGCAGCGTATTGTCAATCCCGTCTTCTTCCAGAATCCTTTGCTGCTCTCGTATGCAATCTGCAACCGTCGCCATCACCGCATTCTTTGTCCTGGCCTCTTTGTCCCCGAGGCTCAGATAGACATGTTCCGCCTTTGTCCGGTTTTCCCTTGCAAAATCCATCCAATGCGGAAACCACACCGAAGGCGATGCCGCCGCAACAGCCTTGAACTTTTCCGTCCGGCACGAGCACCACAACGCAAACAGCCCCGCCAGCGAGTACCCTCCCAAAATCACCGGCACTTGCGGCTCTATGAGCCTGTCTATTATGACATTTGGAATTATGCTCTTCTTGATGAAAGACAGCGTCTCGGATGCCCCACTTCCGAAGCCTTCCTTCCCGAACACCGACGGGGCCTCCCACGGGGAGAGGTCTTTGTTCCAGTCCTTGACCTCAAAGGCCACGTGAACAAACCCGCTGCCCGCCATCTCTACTTCACTTTCAATCTGCCTGTCGAGCTCTTCGAATTCATTTTTGTCGGCCGGTTGGATAATCAGAGCCTTTGGGCTTTCCCCTGCCATGTATACTGCACACTCAGTCTCTCCAGCTATGTA
>ONWV01000002.1 GCA_900321635.1 uncultured Spirochaetaceae bacterium
CAATAGCGTTCTCGATCTTCTTGATGTCAAAGGCAACGGTCTCACCGGTTCTCTTCAATACCTGATACATAGGATCCCCATGTAGCCAGGAAGTCTTGGAAGGAGTGCAGTAATGACATTACTGTGAGCGCAGGGGTCCCCTGAGCTCTCACGCCTGTGCCATACTCCGTGGCAGCGTATACGTAACAGTACAGGCAGGTCTTCTGACTCATGCCGATTCCGATGAACCTTCCCGGGATTCTGACCCAGTGGCTATCTCATCATCTGAAAGTCGTTTACGGCTTTCCGGCATTCACAGCGGCGGGACCGTGGAGTTTTTTACTCACTTCTCTATTAAGCTGAAAGCACCTGTATCTAGTGTGTCTGTTTGATACCGAACACTATATTAAGGCCTGCATGAGGAATCTGTCAATATGGATCAGAGACTTTTTCTTACAAAATCTATGAAAGCCTCGTCGGCAAGAGGAAGGGGCTTTCCCTTGAGCCAGACAAACAGGTACTCCACAAGCCGTCCGGAGTTGACTATCTCCTTTGCCACTATCTGCTGGTTAAGGACATAGGAGGTCTTGGGAAAGAGGCTCACTCCCACGTTGCAGCCTGCCAGGGCGGCGACATCCAGGTAGTTGTCCATCTTGCAGACGATCTTGGGCTCACATCCTATTTCCTTGAACCACTCGAACATCATGTCGTTGATGGACTCCCTGCTTGGGACAATCAGGGGCTGGCCTTTAAGCATTGACAGTTCAATAGTGTCACCAGGAAGGCTGGCAAGCGGATTGTCCTTGCTCATGAATGCCGTCATCTTTTCCTGTCCGACTTTGAAGCTGTGTAAGAGCGTCTGGTCGCATGGGGATGTGATCACAGCAAGGTTGATAAGGCCGCTTCTGAGTCTTTCGATAAGCTCTTCGCTGTTTCCGTCCATGATTCTGAATTTGACCTCAGGATAGTTTTTGATAAATGACTCAATCCAGCGCGATGCGATGTTCGGAGCAGAGCCTTCCACAAGGCCTATTGATATTGTTCCGTTCATCTGCTTTCCCATAAGTCTGACTTCGTTTGCAGTCTTGTCGGAAAGGCTCAGAATCTCCTTGGCATGTCTGTAAAGAAGCTTTCCGGAGTCAGTCAGCTGCAGATGGCGTTTTCCTCTTATGAATAGAACCGTATCAAGTTCCTCCTCAAGATTCTTGATCTGGCTGCTCAAAGGCGGTTGGCTGATGTTCAGCTTTTCGGCCGCGCGAGTGATGTTAAGTTCTTCTGCCACAGTGACAAAGTATTTCAAGACCCGAAGTTCCATGGTAAGGCTCCTTTTTTATCATATGAAAAAAGTATGATGACCATAATATTATATGTATTTGTCTAATTTGTTTCAACTTCATATAATCACCCTAAATTCATTTTCAAGGAGTAGGGATATGTGTTCGATTATCGGTTTTACATCAGATTCTGTTTCTCCCGACTCTGTAAGGAGTCAGTTCGAGAAATCACTTTCAAGAGGACCTGACCAGGTTCGTTTTGAGAGAGTCGGCAATAATAACGCATATCTCGGCTTCAACCGTCTTGCCATCATGGATCTCAACGAATCAGGTATGCAGCCCTTCCATCTGGACGGGGACAGCCTTGTCTGCAACGGAGAAATCTACGGATTCAGACCTATAAAAGAAAGACTCGAGAAGAAGTACACATTCACAAGTCAGTCTGACTGCGAGGTTCTTCTTCCGCTTTGGAAGGAGAAGGGATGTTCGATGTTCGGCGAACTTGATGCGGAGTTCGCGCTTGTCATCTACGACGCAGCTTCGCAAGCTCTTGTAGCGGCCAGAGACCCTATCGGAATCAGGCCGCTTTTTTATGGCTATCTGAAGGATGAAAGCATCATCTTTGCAAGCGAGGCACGATGTCTTGTTAATTTGTGTGACAAGGTTCTGCCGTTTCCGCCGGGCTGTTATTACAAGGACGGAAAGTTTGTAAGGTATGCGGACCCTGCCGCAGTTGAAAAGTACAGCACTGACGATATTGATACGGTATGCAGGACAATCCGTAAAAAGCTGATTGCGGGAGTCGAAAAGCGCCTTGATTCCGATGCCCCTGTGGGCTTTCTGCTTTCAGGCGGACTTGATTCAAGCCTTGTGTGCGCAATTTCATCTGGCATTCTCAAAAAGAAGATAAAGACTTTCGCTATCGGCATGGATACCGATCCCATAGACCTTCGCTACGCAAGGCAGGTTGCAGACTACATCGGAAGCGACCACATGGAAGTCTATATGACAATTGAAGATGTTCTTGAGAATCTTGAGACCGTAATATCCATTTTGGGAACATGGGACATCACCACAATCCGTGCCAGCATGGGAATGTATCTGTGCTGTAAGGCCATTCATGAGAAGACCGCTGTCAAGGTCCTTCTGACAGGCGAGATTTCCGATGAGCTTTTCGGCTACAAGTACACGGATTTCGCACCTGATGCCGCATCGTTTCAGGCCGAGGCCCAAAAGCGCATCCGCGAGCTTCATTATTACGATGTTCTCAGAGCCGACAGGTGCATTTCGGACAATACTCTGGAAGCCCGCGTTCCGTTCGGGGACCTGGACTTTGTCAGATATGTCATGTCCGTGAATCCTGAGCTGAAGATGAACAGGTACAACATGGGAAAGTACCTGTTAAGAAAGGCATTTTCCGATGACCATATTCTGCCTGAGGAGATTCTTTGGCGCCAGAAGGCCGCTTTCTCCGATGCCGTAGGCCACAGCATGGTGGACGGTCTTAAGGCTTATGCAGAAATGAAGTATTCGGATGATGAGTTCGAGAAGAAAAGAAAGCTGTACGGCTATTGCACTCCGTTTACCAAGGAGAGCCTTCTGTACAGGGAGATATTTGAAAAGCATTATCCGGGACAGGAGGAGATGATTCCTGATTTCTGGATGCCGAACAAGAGCTGGAAGGGCTGTGATGTGAACGATCCTTCGGCAAGGGTTCTTTCAAACTACGGGGCAAGCGGAGTCTGACAGGGGGTGGAGAGATGACTGAAGTATTTGATCTGACAAAAGAGTTTGCAAGTTGTGTATTCACAGAAGAGAAGATGGAAAAGTATGTTCCTTCCTCTGAGATAGTGAAATACAGAAAATGTATGGAAACTGGTGAAAGCCTTTCCATGGAGACAGCCGATGCAATTGCCAAAGGTATGAAGGAGTGGGCCATGAGCATGGGAGCCACGCACTACTGCCATTGGTTCCAGCCACTTACAGGAGGGACTGCGGAAAAGCACGAGGCCTTCATCAGCCCGGCAGGCAAGGGAAGGGTCATAACAGATTTTTCCGGAAAGGAGCTTGTGAAAGGTGAGCCTGATGCATCAAGCTTTCCATCAGGAGGACTCAGGGCCACATTCGAGGCCAGAGGCTACAGCGCCTGGGATCCTTCTTCCTATGCCTTCATCACTGACGGAAGCCTCTGCATCCCCACAGTTTTCTTCTCATACTCAGGAGAATCGCTGGATCAGAAGACACCGCTTCTCAGATCCCTCAGCGCACTGAACAGACAGGCTCTGAGAATTCTCAGGGTCTTCGGAGACAAGGATACAAAGAGCGTCACTTCCATGGTGGGACCTGAACAGGAATACTTTCTCATAGACAAGGAGATGTTTGGCAAAAGAGAGGATCTGAAAATTTGCGGAAGGACTCTTTTCGGATCAAGACCTCCAAAGACACAGGAGCTTAACGACCATTATTTCGGATCCATCAGACCCCGTGTCTCAGCCTATATGAAGGACTTTGAAAGAGAGCTTTGGAAACTTGGAATCCTTGCCAAGACCAAACACAACGAGGTGGCTCCGTCCCAGCATGAGATGGCACCTGTCTACACCGACTGCAACAGCGCCAACGACCAGAACCAGCTTACCATGAACGTGATGAGACAGGTTGCAGACCGCCACGGCCTTGTCTGTCTTTTGTCTGAAAAGCCGTTTGACGGGGTCAACGGAAGCGGAAAGCATAACAACTGGTCAATTGCCACGGACAAGGGCAAGAACCTGCTTTCTCCTGGAAAGACTCCGTCGCAGAACGCCCAGTTCCTTCTGTTTCTGGCAGCGTTTGTCAGCTCGGTGGATGAGTATCAGGACCTTCTCAGGTGTTCTGTCTCCTTTGCAGGAAACGACCACAGGCTGGGAGGTCATGAGGCACCTCCTGCAATCATCTCAATCTTTTTGGGATCCGAGCTTCAGAGTGTCATTGATTCAATCATCAAGGACACTGACTACGATTCGGCAGCAGTAAAGCCCATAAAGATCGGAATAGACACAATGCCGTTCATTCCCAGGGACACAACGGACAGAAACAGAACAAGCCCCATCGCATTTACCGGAAACAAGTTTGAATTCAGAATGCCTGGCTCAAGTCAGTCAATCGCAGGTCCCAACACTGTTCTGAACACAATAATGGCCGAAAAGCTCTGTAAATATGCAGATTATCTTGAGAAGTTTGCTTCTGAGGATATCAATGACAAGCTTCATGATTTGATAAAAAGTGAGTTTACAAGCCACAGCAGAATCCTTTTCAACGGAAACGGCTATGACCAGAGCTGGGTGGATGAAGCAAAGAAAAGAGGCCTTAGCAACTTTGCTACAACAGCTCAGGCCTTAAAGCATTATCTTGATCCCAAGAACATCAATCTGATGGAAAAGCACGGTGTCATGTCAAAGTCCGAGATGACAGCCAGAAAAGAAATCTACATAGAAAAATACTGCAATGTCATTTCAATCGAGGCAAACACTCTCATAGACATGGTAAGACGTGAGATAGTTCCGGCAGTCTCCAGGTTCGTAGGTGAGCTTTGCAGAACCATTACCGATATGAAATCTGTTTTTGACACAGATCTTTCGGATGTTGAGAGAAGCACATGTAAAAAGCTCATATCCTGCAACGGCAAGATGTCTTCCCTTGAGGAAAAGCTCAAGGCGGCTCTGGACAAGGCTCCTTTTGTTCAGCCTGATGAGGTTGCGTCTTTCTTCCATGATGAGGTTCTGTCTCTTATGGAGCAGATCAGAGGCTCAGTAAACGATGCCGAGGTTCTGATTCCTTCAAAGTACTGGCCTTATCCGACCTATAACCAGCTTCTGTTCTCTGTCTGATGATAAAGGAGATGAATATGAGTAAATACATCTTTGTAACCGGTGGAGTTGTTTCGGGTCTTGGAAAAGGAATTACTGCAGCATCGCTGGGGCGTCTTCTGAAGGCCCGCGGACTTAAGGTGGCCGCTCAGAAACTTGATCCTTACATCAATGTGGACCCTGGTACCATGAGCCCTTATCAGCACGGCGAGGTCTATGTCACAGAAGACGGTGCCGAGACAGACCTTGATCTTGGCCACTACGAGCGCTTCATCGACGAGGATCTTAACAAGTATTCGAACCTCACAACAGGAAAGGTCTACTGGAATGTTCTGAACAAGGAGCGCCGAGGTGAGTATCTGGGCTCGACCGTCCAGGTCATTCCCCACATCACGAACGAGATAAAGGAGTTTGTGTACAGCGTGGGAAGAAAGACGGATGCCGATGTTGTGATAACAGAAATCGGCGGAACCATCGGTGATATAGAAAGTCAGCCCTTCATAGAGGCTGTTCGTCAGATATCACTTGAAATAGGACGCAAAAACAGCCTGTTCATCCATGTGACGCTGGTTCCGTACCTTCACGGCTCGGATGAGCATAAGTCAAAGCCCACACAGCATTCGGTCAAGGAACTTCAGGGAATGGGAATCAACCCCGATATCATAGTCCTTCGCTGTGATGAGCCTTTGGAGGAGTCAATCTTTCACAAGATCGCCATGTTCTGCAATGTCAAACCTGACTGCGTAATTGAGAACATCACGCTGCCGAACCTCTATGAGGCTCCGCTTATGCTTGAAAAGTCTCACTTTTCAGAAGTGGTCTGCCGTGAGCTTGAAATCGATGCCCCTGATTCGGACCTTCACGAGTGGCGCGAAATGGTGGACAGAATCAACGCCACATCTGGCCATTGCGTGGAGATAGGGCTTGTGGGAAAGTATGTTGCCCTTCACGATGCATATCTCTCTGTGGCCGAGGCCCTTCATCATGCAGGCTATTATCACAAGGTCCATGTGAACATCCGCTGGATTGACTCAGAGGAAATCAGCACGGCGAACGTAAAGTCCGTTCTGGGCGGCCTTGACGGAATAATAGTTCCAGGAGGATTCGGAAGCAGGGGTATTGAGGGTATGATTCTTTCTGCAAAGTATGCCAGAGAGAACCACATTCCTTATTTCGGAATATGCTTGGGCATGCAGGTTGCCGTAATCGAGTTTGCAAGAAACGTTGCGGGAATCAAAGATGCCAATTCGGGGGAGTTTGACAGCGACTGTCCCCATAAGGTCATTGACTTCATGCCGGGCCAGAGTGATGAGATAAACAAGGGAGGAACGCTCAGACTCGGTTCATATCCCTGTGTCATCAAAAGCGGTACTACAATGGAAAAATGCTACGCAGCTACTAAGATTTCAGAACGCCACAGACACAGATATGAGTTCAACAATGATTATAGAGAGACTCTTCAGAAGTGCGGTCTTACTCTGAGCGGAATCTCGCCTGACGGAAGACTTGTAGAGACAGTAGAGCTTTCTTCTTATCCGTTCTTTGTCGGAGTCCAGTACCACCCTGAATTCAAGAGCAGACCCAACAGGCCGCATCCTCTGTTTCTGGGATTTATCGGAGCTTCTATCCATTAAACGACAAAGACGTCTATTCCCCTGGCTCTGAGTCTCTGGATATCCACTTCCGGAGCCTCGGAGTCGGTGACGATTGTCGTTATCTGGGAAAGGTCAAAGGCCAGGCAGAACGCCTTTCTGTTGAATTTGCTGCTGTCCAGAAGGAGTATTGTCTCCCTTGCATGGGTTGCAAAGGTCCTCTTTGTGCTGGATTCGTTCGGAATTGCGCTGTAACAACCTGTCTTCGGATCAAGGCCTGATACGCTTGTGATGAACTTGTCCACAAAGTACTTTCTGATGTGTTCAACGGCATCGGGTCCTGTCGTAAGACGGGTGTCACGTGTAAGCTCTCCGCCGATCTGGAGGATGCGGTTGTTCTCGTTCTCAAGAAGAATATCGGCAATGTCGGGGGAGTTTGTGACAAAGAGCATGTTGTTCAGATCCTTGATCATAGGGGCAAGAATCTGGTTTGTGCTGCCTCCGTCAATGAAGATGCTTTCATCATTCTGAATAAGGGTTGCAGCGAACTGGGCAATGCGCTCCTTCTTGTCTCTGTTTCTGGCAAGCCTGTCGGAGACTGCGGATGTGTGCCAGACGGATTTCTTCTGCTCGTTGATCACGGCACCGCCGTGGACACGGATAAGCTTCTTTGACTTCTCAAGCTCTATAAGGTCACGCCTGATGGTGATCTCAGTCTCATTGAGAAGCAGCGACAGCTCATGGACATCAGCCTTCTGGTTCGTTGTTATGTAATCTAGGATTCGGTTTCTTCTTTCTTCTATCAGCGATCTTTGTGCCATACCGCAATTTTACATGAGGAATGCCGAGTTGTACAGCGAAATTATCAGAATTTTTGCAAAAATGAGAATTTGTTGACAAAATTTTGATAACTGCTATCAAAAAAATGTAAAATTTTGCTTTACAAATCGAAAAACTGATACTAGAGTAGAAACAGGAGGGCTTATTAATGAAGCTTGTTTCTGCTAAGGAAATGCTGGATGATGCCGTAAAAGGCCATTATGCAGTAGGACATTTCAATCTCAACAATATGGAGAGCGTAAGAGCGTTTCTCCTTGCTGCACAGGAAGTTAAATCCCCGATAATCCTCGGTGTCTCCGGTGGAACCGCCAAGTACATGGGCGGATACCGCACCATAACCGACATGGTTCAGGGATTCATCAACTTCCTCGATATCACTGTACCTGTCTCACTTCATGTGGACCACGGCAAATATGCCGAAGCTCTGGATGCTATTGAGAACGGATTCTCATCCGTCATGTTCGACGGCTCGTCGCTTCCTATTGAAGAGAACGTTGAGAAGACCAAAGAGGTCGTAAGGCTTGCCCATGCAAAAGGCATCAGCGTAGAGGCTGAAGTCGGTGGAATCGGCGGTGAAGAGGACGGCCGCAGCTTCCGCGGTGAATGCGCGGACCCCAAGCAGTGTAAGATGATCGCTGATCTGGGAATTGATTTTCTGGCAGCCGGAATCGGAAACATCCACGGAAAGTATCCTGCAGACTGGGAAGGCCTGCACTTTGATGTTCTTGAGGCCATCAAGAAGGAAATAGGGGATCTTCCTCTGGTCCTTCACGGCGGTTCGATGATTCCTGATGACCAGATCAAAAAGGCCATCAGAAACGGAGTTGCCAAGATCAACGTCAACACCGAGTGTCAGATCGCCTTCACAGAGGCAACAAGAAAATACTTTGAAGAGAACCGCGACAAGGAGAGCAAGGGCTTTACCCCAAGAGCAGTCCTTGGTCCGGGACTCGAAGCTACAAAAGCCATGTGCATCAAGAAGATGACCCTCTTCGGAAGCATCGGGAAGGCATGATGAGAGACTTTGATTTTCTTTCAAAGAAGGCAAGACAGCTCAGAGTCGATACTCTGGACATGATCCTCAAGGCAGGATCCGGTCATGTGGGCGGATCTTTTTCCATCGCCGAGCTTCTTGTCGCCCTTTACTATGACAAAATGAATCTGGGAAAGGGTGCATCTGATCCTGACAGAGACAGATTCGTTCTATCAAAGGGTCATGCAAACCCCATCCTCTATGCCGTTCTTATGGACATAGGCTTTGCACCCAAGGATGCAAAAGACAAGCTCAGACGTTACGGAAGCCCGTTCCAGGGTCATCCGGACAGCACAAAGTGCCCCGGTCTTGACTGCAGTACAGGCTCTTTGGGACAGGGTCTGAGCGTAGCAACAGGCATGGCTCTGGGGCTTAAGAAGCTCCGCCGCCCTGGTCAGGTCTATGTGATTACCGGTGACGGAGAGCTTCAGGAAGGAATCTGCTGGGAAGCCTTCATGGCGGCCAATGCATTCGCTTTGGACAATCTGACTGTCATAATCGACAGAAACAGACTTCAGCTCAGCGCTCCCACAGAGGAGACCAATCCGCTTGACAGTGTGGAGGAGAAGCTCAAGAGCTTCAACTTTGCAGTAGATTCGATAGACGGTCATGATTTTGAGCAGATTTTCAGAGCTTTGGACAAGAAGACTGCGGGAAAGCCCCACTGCATAGTAGCCAACACGGTGAAAGGCAAGGGTGTTTCCTTCATGGAAAACGGTGTGAAGTGGCACGGAGCACTCCCTGCGGGTGATGAGATTGCCGCTGCATACAGGGAACTGGGGGTAGAGTATGGCAAATAAGGAAGCTACCAGATTCGGTTTCTATGAGGGTTTGGTCGATCTTGCGAAGGTCCACGATGACATCTATGCACTGGATGCGGATCTTGCAAAGACAACGGGGTCTGTCGCGTTCCAGAAGGCTTTTCCTGAAAGATACATCGATGTAGGAATTGCAGAGCAGAACATGGTGGGAATCTCTGCAGGACTTAGCAAGGTCGGAATCGTACCGTTTTGCGCATCCATGGCGGTCTTTGTCGCAGGCCGTGCATTTGAAATAATCCGTAACGGTGTGTGCTATTCACGCCTTAATGTGAAGATTGTGGGAAGCCACGGCGGAATCACAGCAGCAGGAGACGGCGGAAGCCATCAGTGTGTGGAGGACATCGGAATCATGCGTTCTCTGCCCAACATGGTCGTCCTTCAGCCCTGTGACTCGAACCAGGCAAGGCTTATTGCCAAGATGGCCTATGAGCATAACGGTCCTGTCTACATCAGGACATCCCGAGAGCCCATGGAGAACATCACAAGCCTTGATGATGAGATCACGCTTGGCAAGATCCAGACACTCAGAGAGGGAAAGGATCTTTGCATCATCGCATCAGGCATGATGACATGTCTTGCTTACCAGGCTCTGGATATTCTGAAAGAGAAGGGCATCAGTGCCTCTCTTGTGAACATCCACACAATCAAGCCATTTGACAAGGACGGCGTTATTGCCGCAGTCAGAAAGGCCGGAAAGAGAGTCCTTGTATGCGAGGAGTCCAACATGGTCTGCGGACTAACCGAGGCTGTGGCAAGCTCACTTGTTGAGGAAGACGGAATCAGGATTTCACATGTCGCAATAGAGGACCGCTTCGGACAGTCAGGTGCCACGGGCGAGCTTCTTGAGGCTTATGGAATCACCAAGGAAAACATTGCCGCAAAGGCGATGGAGCTTTGCAGAAGGTAGACGGAGGATTCTTTGAGAGAGTTTCAGATTGTCGGGGTAGGATACAGCTGTGTTGATATGATCTGCATGGTTGATGATTACCCTGTTGAGAACAGCTCGACTCATATAACATCCAGAATCACCCAGGGCGGAGGGGCATCGGCCACAGCAATAGTGGCGGCCTCAAGGCTCGGTTCAGAATGCGCCTTCATCGGAAATCTCGGAAATGACATGGTTTCGGATGAGTGCATAAGGATGTTCAAGGAGGAGGGGGTCTGCACCGACTATCTGATAAAGCGTGATGACTGCTTCGGTCTTGAGTCTTTTGTGATGGTGGACCCTAAAAGCGGGTCCAGGACAAAGTTCCCCCAGAGGGATTTCAATCCGCCCATCCTGTGGACAGAGGAGCTTAGGGATGTCATCAGAAACTGCAGCGTCGTGCATCTTGACGGAACACACTATGAGAATGCACTGAACGCCGCAAAGATCGCCAAGGAGTACGGGGTTACGGTTTCGCTTGACGGATGCTCGATGCAGACTGACAACGAGAAGAACATAGCCCTGGCTACATTGGCGGATATACTGATTATGAACAGTAAATATCCGTTGCGTGTGAGCGGAAAGTCCACTTATAATGATGCTCTGACAGAGATGTCAAAGTGGGGAAGAAAAAAGATCGTCGGATGTACCCTTGGAGAGGATGGAAGTAAGTTCCTTATTGACGGTGAGGTTGTTGATTTCCCCAGCTTCAAGGCTCCCAAGGTGGTTGATACCACAGGTTGCGGAGATGTATTTCACGGATCTTTTCTCAGCGCATATGTATCGGGTATGGACCTGGCAAGCTGCATAAGGTTTGCAAGTGCAACTGCAAGCTGTAAGTGTGCAGTCCCAGGAGGCAGGGCCGGAATTCCCGACAGAAAGACGGTTCTGAAAATGATAGGGGAATAACTACACAGAAGGTGTAGAAAAGAAAAGGAGAAAAATATGAAGAAAGCATTGATGATTTTGCTTATCGCTCTGGTTGCAATGACAGCCATCTTCGCACAGGCCGCTTCCGAGCAGAAGGCCGGTGGATCCGGAGACCTGATTCTTTACACAACCGTGAGCCAGGCACACTACGACATTGCCATCGCAAAGTTCAACGAGCTCTACCCGAACATCACTGTTTATTACACATACGGTGGTGCAGGTGACTGCAAGGCAAGAATCCAGGCTGAGGCTGCAAACCCGCAGGCCGACGCAATGTTCGGCGGACTTCAGTATGCCGACCTCGCTGCATACGGCGATCTGTTTGAGACCTATGTCAGCAAGAACGACGCAAAGATGCAGGAAGGCTACCACAATGATTCCGGTAAGCTCACATTCCACGACATCCAGATTCCTGTCATGGTCGTAAACGATGCTCTTGAGAAGGAGCTCGGAATCAAGGTCACAGGATGGGCATCACTTCTTGATCCGAAACTCTACGGAAAGGTTGTCATGGCCAACCCGACATCCTCTTCATCAGCTTGGAACAACCTCCAGTGCCTGCTGACAGACTTCGGCGGCTGGGACAGTGACGCAGCTTGGGATTACATCGCAAAGCTCATGCAGAACGGTCTTGTCGTTGTCAGCTCATCTTCAGTTCCCGGAAAGTCAACACTCGCCGGTGAGTATGCTGTCGGTCTCTCATATGAGCCTGCAATCGTAAAGCTTCTTGATGCCGGAACAACCGGTGGCCACATGGTCTACTGGGAAGAGGGTGTCACAAGCGTCGGATTCGCTTCAGCAATCATCAAGGGTGCTAAGAACCTTGAGAACGCAAAGCTGTTCATGGACTTCCTCCAGAGCGATGCAGGACAGCAGTCCTACCTCGATGCTGCAGCAAGACCTGCAACAACAACAAAGCTTTCTGGCGGCAGCGCAAGAATGGTTGATATCGACACAATCAACTACAAGGTCGCTGACACAGAGGCTCTTGCAAACAACAAGGCAGCTATCTGCGACAAGTGGAACGAGTACTGGGCAAAGTACGGAAAGAACTGATTTCAGTTCGGATAACTTTGTGGCCCCGATTGCGGGGCCACAAAATTTGTCCTTCTTAAAGGACGCAAACTAATTAGCGGAGTTGATGTAATATGGATGTCAAAATCACGATAAATAATGCAGTAAAGAAGTATGGCGATTTCGTAGCCATTCCGGATTTGTCCCTGGAGATTCAGCCGGGAGAGTTCTTCACCCTTCTTGGACCTTCAGGATGTGGAAAGACAACTCTGCTCAGAATGATTGCCGGATTCAACTCAATCGAAGGCGGAACCTTCTACTTCGGAGACCGTCTTATCAACGACCTTGATCCGTCAAAGAGAAACATCGGAATGGTGTTCCAGAACTACGCAATCTTTCCACACCTCACAGTAAGAAAGAACGTTGCTTTCGGACTTAAGAACAGAAAGCTTCCGAAAGATGTCATAAAAGCAAAGACCGACGAGTTCATGTCACTTATGAAGATCTCCGAGTATGCGGACCGTCTTCCTGAGAAGCTCTCAGGCGGACAGCAGCAGAGAGTCGCTTTGGCAAGAGCTCTGGCCATCGAGCCCGAGGTCCTTCTGATGGACGAGCCTCTTTCGAACCTCGATGCAAAGCTCAGAGTCGAGATGAGAACCGTCATCAAGGAGATTCAGAACAGACTCGGAATCACAACAGTCTACGTAACCCACGACCAGGAAGAGGCTATGGCTGTTTCTGACAGAATCGCCGTCATGAATCTGGGTGTGATCCAGCAGATCGGAACTCCCAAGACTCTGTATCAGAGACCTGCGAACCTCTTTGTCGCAACCTTCATCGGACGCACGAACCTTCTGGATGCAACAGTCAAGGTTGAAGGGAAGGACAAGTTCGTCGTATTCAACAACGGCTACAGTGTAAAGATGGACAACCTCACAGGAGTCAAGAACAATCAGAAGGTTGTTGTCTCCGTAAGACCTGAGGAACTTGTCATCAATCCGAATGCGCAAGACGGAAGCCTTGTCGGAAAGGTCCAGTACAGCACATTCCTCGGACTGAACACACACTATGTCGTTGAGCTTGCCGACGGAACCAGAGCCGAAATCATCCAGGAATCACTGATCGACGATATCATCGAGAACGGAACCGAAAGATCAACGTCTTCACGGAAGACGGCGAGAAGACACTGGTCAAGTGAGGCTCCTATGGCAAAGAAGAGAAAATTCGATTTCTGGGTGATAATAAGCCTCGTTGTTCTGGCTCTTTATCTCCTGTTCATGGTCTATCCTCTGCTGAAGATAGTCAGACAGTCCGTTCTGGACGATAAGACCGGAGCTCTGACACTGAAGCACTTCATCAAGTTCTTCAGCCAGGAATTCTATTTCAGAACCCTGACAAACAGCTTTAAGGTCGCAATCGCAGCATGTGCCGTCTCGCTGATTCTGGGCGTACCTCTTGCATACTTTTACAACATGTACGAGATCAGAGGCCGCAAGACACTTCAGATGCTGATCATCCTGTCCTCCATGTCAGCCCCGTTCATCGGAGCCTATGCATGGGTCAACCTTCTCGGAAGGGCGGGAGCCATCACCAAACTGATCAAATCGGTTTTCGGTGTCACGATTCCACCGATCTACGGCTTCAATGGAATTCTTTTGGTTCTGTCTCTGAAGCTGTTCCCGCTGGTCTTCATGTATTGTTCAGGTGCCATGAAGAACATAGACAAGTCGCTTCTTGAGGCATCTGCCAACATGGGAGTCAGCGGCGTCAAGAGATTCTTCAAGATTGTCATCCCACTCTGCATGCCTTCAATCCTGGCTGCGGCCTTGATGGTCTTCATGAGAGGCATTGCGGACTTCGGAACTCCTCTTATGATCGGAGAAGGCTACACCACATTCCCGGTCATCATCTATAACGAGTACGTAGGAGAGGTGGGAACCAACCACAACTTCGCATCGGCTATAGCCGTAATCGCAATTCTGATCACACTGGTCTTCTTCCTTGTCCAGAGATACCTGACAAAGAAGAACAGCTTCTCCATGAGCGCCATGAACCATGTCACCAGAAAGAAGGCAAAGCCGCTCGGAAGCTTCTTCATCCACTTCTACAGCTACGGCCTTGTTGCCCTGGCACTGCTTCCCCAGCTCTATCTTGTCTACCTTTCATTCAGAAAGACAAACCCGAGCGGCGAGGTCTTCCAGGAGGGCTTCTCGCTTCAGAGCTACCAGTACGTGTTCAACAGAATGGGTAATACAATCTGGAATACAATCAGAATCTGCGGAATGGCACTGATTCTCATCATCATTCTTGCAATCCTGATTTCCTATCTGACAGTCAGACGCAGAAATGTCCTGAATGCCACAATCGATACTCTTTCAATGGTTCCGTACGTAATTCCGGGTGCCGTTGTAGGTATCTCAATGATTCTTGCTTTCAACAACAGGTATCTGCCGCTGGTCGGAACCGCAGCAATCATGATCATCGCAATGTGTGTCAGAAGAATTCCGTACACCATCAGATCATCTGTTGCAATTCTGTCCCAGATTCCTCTTTCAATCGACGAGGCTGCCGAGTCTTTGGGAGCCAGCAAGTTCAAGACCCTTGTTCAGGTAACAATCCCGATGATGTTCAACGGCCTTTTCGCAGGTGCCATCATGAGCTGGGTCACACTGATTACAGAGCTTTCTTCTTCAATGCTTCTGTATTCATTCAAGACACAGACTCTGAACATCGCAGTCTACAAGGCCGTTGCCAACGCAACAGACGGAAGAGCCTGCGCACTTGCCACAGTCGTTTCAATCTTCACGGTCCTTTCACTGATTCTGTTCAACAAGGTTTCAAAGGACGGAGAAATCATGATGTAATACCGGAAAGACCGGTTATGCATACCCCCAAAAAGAAAGCTCCCTCGGTATCGAAGGAGCTTTCGTTTTTTTTAGCTTCGGGTATGAGAATTACTTCTCTGCTTCAAAAGCTGAAGGAGCGGCGGCAACGCCCTTCTTCCACTCAATTGCATTGACGATGTAGAAGGTGATGACGCTGACCAGACATCCGAATACGACAGGCATCAGATAAGAAGTGATCTTGACGCCCTTTGTGCTGAGAATCTGCCAGAAGATGAATCCGACTGTACCGGTGATGATTGAAATCAGACCGGAATTCTTTGTGGCACGTGTCACAACAAGGCCAAGGCCATATGCTGCGAACGGACCTGCACATCTGATTCCGAATGCGAATGTATTCATGGTTGTGATTGGAATTGATGCGAATGAAATGACCATTGCAACTGCACAGCAGATGACGTTGCACCATCTTGTTGCCCAGACTTCCTTCATTCCGTCAAGGTCTTTGTTGACGTACGGCTTGTAAAGGTCGTTGATGATCATTGTGGACATACAGAGCAGGTTGGAGTCAGCAGATGACATTGTTGCTGAGATGATGGCTGCAGAGATGATACCTGTGATCAGTGTCGGTGCATAAGCCTGTGTGACGGCCATCATTGCGTTTGAACCGTTTGCAAGGAGGTTTGGAATGCTGTCCTTCATTGCAAGAGCTGCAAGACCGAGCAGAGTCGGGAATGCTGCCATGGCTGCCATGAGAACTGCGGAAACCAGTGAAGCCTTCTTTGCTGTCTTCTCATCCTTGGCTGTCTCGAATCTTGAAACCATCTCAGGACCTGAAAGGAAGGTGCAGAAATAGTTGAAGATGTAACCGATGATGTAGGCCCAACCGATCTTAGTGAAGCTTGTCTGACCTGCAGGAAGCTTTGCATTGATTGCTGCCCATCCGCCGCATGCGCTTATGACAATCGGGGTAGCGATTGCAAGGCCGACCAGAATGATAAGGAACTGAACCATATCGGAAATCTGGTCTGCGATCATTCCGCCGAATGTGGTGTACAGAATGATGACGATACCTGCGATGATCATGCAGAGCTTGACGTTCATTCCTGTGAGTGTTGCTACGACTGAACCGGAAGCTGCAACCTGCGAAGAGGTGAGGCAGAACAGAGCAAGGCAGTTGAGAACTGCGGTGAAACCTGCGCTGAACTTTCCGAAACGTCTTCCGACGACCTCAGGAATTGTGACGGCCATGGTCTTTCTGATTTTCGGAGCGAAGTAAGCAAGCGGGATCATTGCAATTGAAGCTGCAAGGACGTACCACATTGCACTCATTCCCCATGAGCCGAAAGCCTTCTGTGCCAGACCTGTGGTACAACCACCACCGATGTTGTTCGCTGAAAGTGAGAATGCGACCATGAAGATACCCATTCTTCTGCCTGCGAGCATGTAGTCTTCAGCACCCTTGATCTTGAGTTTGCCCACGATGTAACCGACGATGAGCATACCTACGAGGTAGCCGATCACGATTATGAGAGCACTTGTGTTGACAACCATGTTTTCCTCCTCTAGAAAGTATGATTTTCATTCTTATAGTAATGCGTGTGTAATTTTTTTTAAACAGAAAAGTGTATTAAAATGGAATAAAATATCAAAATGACATAAAAACATGGTATTGTTTACATATGAACGTTGTTTTTGATGCAATTGTGAAAGAAGTTCAGAAAAAAAGCTCATGGCATGAGGTCTGCCCGTTCTACGCAGACAGCATGGGAAACGTCAGTCCTTCGGGAGTCTGCATCTACCTCAGTGACGTCACTTTTTTCTGCAAGGGGCCTGGCTTTGAGACAAGTTTCATGGCCCTGGATGTCCTATACACCGACAAGGTCCTTAAAACACATGTCATGGAGTACCTTGAAGGAAAGCGCAAGACAGTCAGGCGGGCCAATGTATTTACGGCTTTGGGAAAAGAGACACTGACCAGTCTTGAGCTGGAAGGAAAGCGCTTTATTTTCATCAAATTCAACGATATGCAGTTCAAACAGCTATTAAGCATAGCCCAGGCGAAGCAGAAGTATAGCAAAACGGTGGCAGATCGGAATTAGTATAACAAAAACATTATTTAAACGCCCTTAGATGCGTTTTTTCTTGCGGCCTGTCGTACTATATAGTAAAATCTTTACTAGTTATATAATCAATATATGACCACACGTTAAAAGGAGTGTTAAATGAAAAAAATTATTGCTTTTTTCCTTATTGCAATGGTTGCATTCGCAGCATTTGCAAACGGAGCTTCCGAGGCAAAGCCGGCAGTAGCAAAGTCTGAAGTCGAGCTTGCAATCGAGAAGGCTCAGTCAATGACACTGGCAGAGCTTGAGGCCGCCGCAAAGGCAGAGCTTGAGGCTCATCCGGATCTCACATTCAACGCTGATTCACTTACATCAGGAATCAAGAAGGCGCTTGCCGCATTTGAGAAGAAGTACGAATGGGCAGCCGGAAGGACAGCCTACAACAGCAAGAAGGGCTCCGAGTATCAGCCGAAGCTCATCGCAGCTCAGAAGGCCAACAGCTACATCGCTGACTTTGTCATGATTCAGGATGCATCCTTCCTTAAGAACGCCATGCTGGATACAAACTTCCTTCTCAGCTATGATCCGTCCGATGCAGACATCAAGATTGCCGATGATGCAAAGAACCCGCTGGTAGGAGTCACCTTCAACAAGGTCTTCCAGTATGACAACACCAAGGTCGGAAAAGAGCAGCTTAAGAATGTCTGGCAGATGACAGGAGTCGACGGCGTCTCTCTCAAGGGCGTTCATGATGTCTCCTATCAGAATCCGCTCGGAGAAGACATCAACATGAGCTTCCTTATCATGCTCACAAGCCCCAGAGCCTGCGAAAAGCTCAAATCAGCATACAAGAGCTACTTCGGAAAGGACTATGTCGACGATCCTCAGTACCAGAACATCGGATACAAGTTCGTCAAGGAGTTCATCGGTAACGTAGGATACTGGCACAGCTCTGATACAAGTGAGGTCAAGGCTCTGAACACCTATGCCGACGAAGGAAGAATCATCTTCGCAGGTCTTTGTAAGCTCAAGGATTATGAGTACTACAAGAAAGACTACAAGGATACCGACCAGTACTACACAAAGACTGTCACAGCCAGCGGTTGGAACAATGAAGTCGAAGGTTTTGACGGATTTGTCTACAACATGTGGACACTTATTCCTGTAACTGCAAAGCTTCCTTACACTGCATGTCTGTTCATCAAGTACATCCATTCACAGGAAGGTTATAACGCAGGTTGGGGTGGAATCCTCGGTTATTACTCACCGAACACCAACATCCCGTCAGTTTCAGGAGATCCTTCTCTTGCCGAATGGAAGGACAAGTGTATCGTAGAGGATGTCCAGTATATCGATGAGGCTTTCAAATCCGTCAGCATGTTCATCAACATGGCTCTCTCCGGAAATTGAAAACTTCCTGCACAGGGGGCGGCAACGCCCCCTTTTTTTGTTAAATGGAGTCAAAAATGGCTGAAAAGACCATTAGTCCGTTTGTAAGCAGGTTCAGAACCTACTTCTCCAAACCGGCAAACATCATCACCATTGTATTCCTGTTCATCCTGATAATGACCGTTGTCCTGCCTCTGAGCACATTGCTCATAGGTTCATTCAGGGTCAATGGAAACCAGGAGGCCGTCTATTTGGGACGGACAGTGTCCGATGGTGATTTCACATTTCACCACTGGGTGGAACTTCTGACCAGTAAGGAATTCTCCTACGCCAGAATCAAGTTCTGGACCCCGCTTTGGCAGTCTACCGTCATGGCTCTGATAGCCTGTGTTGTGGCTGTTGTGTTCGGCGGAGTGGTTGCATGGTTCATCACCCGAAGTAATCTTCCGTGTAAGAAGTTCATATCCACGGTTTTTGTTTTTCCGTACATAATGCCCAGCTGGTCAATGGCCATGTTCTGGGAGAACTTCTTCAAAAACACTCAGATCAATGCAGGAAAAGGAATGCTTCAGGTGCTGACAGGCATCTGCGTGCCTGAATCAATGGTTTACGGACTGTTTCCGTGTGCCATGGCGCTGGGTCTTCACTACGCCCCGTTTGCATACATCCTCATAGGAGGAATCCTTCGCAATATGGATGCAAACCTTGAGGAAGCGGCCACCGTTCTTAAGGCAAGCAGGTTCAAGATCCTGTACCGTGTCACGCTTCCGATTGTTCTGCCTGCTTTGGTATCCACCGTTCTGCTTGTCTTCTCAAGCAGTATCTCAAGCTTTACAGTTCCGTTCTTCTTGAACAAGAGCTCGATAAACAGCGGAAATAACTTCATAGCCATTTCCGTCCAGTTGAGAAGCCTGATCAACACAGGATTCACCAAGGGCCAGGGTTATGTACTTGCAATCATCCTGATGCTGTTCTCAATTGTGATTCTCACAGTGAACAACTACATCACAGGAAGCCGAAAGTCCTTCACCACAGTCACTGGAAAATCCGGCCAGGTTTCACTTGTGAAGCTGGGCAAGGCAAGAGCTCCGATTACCGTTGTTCTTCTGATTCTCGTCGGATTCTTTGCAATAGTTCCGATGTTCTCATTCGCAGCCGAAAGCCTGCTTGAGGTACCAGGAGATTACTCTACACTGACTCTCAGATACTGGTTCTCTTCCGAACCGTTTGAGGGCAGCAGCAAGGGAGATACCATAGGAATCCTCAGGAGCCTGTTCATGTGGAAGGCCCTTGGAAGAAGCCTGCTTCTGTCCTTGATTGTCTCGGCCATAGCAGGAACGTTCGGAATCCTGATAGGTTATGCCGTTGCAAGAAAGCGAGGAAGCAGAGCAGCAACGATTGTATCGAATCTTGCCTTCTTGCCGTATCTGATTCCGTCAATGAGCTTCGGTGCCGTATATCTTGCTCTGTCCTATACAAAGGGCTTTACGTGGCTTGACGGCTCGTTCGTCCTTCTGATTCTCGTAGGATCTATCAAGTTCATGCCGTTTGCTTCCAGAACAGGAACAAGCGCCATGCTCCAGCTTTCCGGAGAAATAGAGGAGGCTGCCATAGTCATCGGAGTGCCCTGGTTCAAGAGAATGACCAGGATCCTGTTCCCGATCCAGAAGTCAAGTTTCATCAGCGGCTATCTGCTGCCGTTCATCTCCTGTATGAGAGAGTTGTCATTGTTCGTACTGCTTGTTCCGAGCTTCCAGACACTGGCTACCAGCATGCTCCAGGAGTACAGCAGAACAGGACTTACGCAGTCCAGCAACGCGGTCAACCTTCTTATCATCGTCGTCGTCCTGATCATTCAGTTCGTCGTCAACAAGCTGACCGGAGCAAGTATCGACAAGGGAGTGGGAGGAAATTGATATGCCGAAAATCATACTTGAACACGTAACAAAAAGATTTCAGAAATTCACAGCTGTAGAAGACCTGAACATGGTCATTGAAGATAGAGAGTTCATCATTCTGCTCGGACCTTCCGGATGCGGAAAGACCACCACACTCAGAATGATCGCAGGCCTTGAGACTCCGACAGAGGGAAGAATCACAATAGGTGACACGGTTGTGTTTGACTCAGCGAAGAACATCAACCTCTCGCCGGCCAAGAGAGACATAGGATTTCTGTTCCAGAACTATGCCCTGTGGCCACATATGACGGTCCATCAGAACATCGCATTCGGACTTGAGAACCTCAAGTGGCCCAAGGCCAAGATAGACGAGCGCGTCAAGGAGATGCTTGCCATGCTCAAGATTGAGGAGTTTGACAAGCGCTACCCGGCAGAGCTTTCCGGAGGCCAGCAGCAGAGAGTCGCTATCGCAAGAACCCTGGCTCCGAAGCCAAAGGTACTGTTCATGGATGAGCCTTTGTCGAACCTTGATGCAAAGCTCCGTCTTGAGATGCGCATCGAGCTTAAGCGTCTTCACACTGACACGGATTCAACCTTTGTCTACGTCACACACGACCAGCTGGAAGCCATGACACTCTCTTCAAGAATCTGTCTTATCAAGAACGGACTCCTTCAGCAGTTCGATCCTCCGATGGAGACCTACTCGAATCCTGCCAACATCTTCGTGGCAGACTTTGTCGGAAATCCGTCCATGAACTTCATCCAGGCCAAGGGTAAGATCACAGGTGAAAAGACCGCACAGGTCAGCTTCTTCGGAAAGACATTCTCCTTCAAGAGCAAGGAAGCTTTGGGAAAGCTTTCAGGCGATGATGTCATCGTAGGAATCAGACCTGAGTTCATCCACCTTGAGAAAGAAGGTCTTCAGGCCAAGGTCTACGGAACTCTTCCCGCAGGTATGGAGACGACGGTCAAACTTGATGTAGACGGCTTCATCCTTACCTCCGTCAAGTTCGGAAGCGTGGACTACAAGCTCAACAGCAATATGAGTTACTCAATCGAAGGCGACGGAATTATTCTGTTTGACAAAGAGAGTACAAAGAACATCGGAAAGGGCACACTTGCGCTCAGCTGACAGTTTTAAAAACTTCAAAACAAAAGGCAGTCACTTCGGCTGCCTTTTGCTTTTTAGTTTGATTTCAGCTTCCTTCATCATTCTTTCGGCTTCTGCTCTTATTGCCTCAAGTCTCTTCTTCACTTTCTCTGTACGGTAAATCACTTCAGGGTAGGCATTGGCAAAACGCCGTGCAAACAGGCTTCTGTCCGAAAGCATTCTGCGAACTTCCTTTCCGATTTCCTCGGTATTGTCCGCTTCACTCTTTTCGACGCTGTCTTTGACAAGCTTTAATACAAAGTGTGAAATGATGTAGTCGGTGACAAACAGGGCGCTGAGTCCTAAGGCCACATATGTTCTGGTCAGTATACTGATTTTGATGAAAAGCCTCAAAATCATGGGGTTAGTGATCTTATAGACCATCATTCCGCCCAAACCGAACAGCATGAGATTCCCGATCCAAACCCTTCCGTGAAGGTTCATCGGCTTTTGGCTGTAGTCCCACCACCTTGCGTGAAAGCGCTTTTCCATGAAGTAGCTTGCGCTGTACTCAAGAACACCGCACAGTATAAAAGAGACAGCAAACACAGAGCCGAATGACGACTCATATCTTGAAAGCATGGAAAGCTTGTCCACTGCGAATGTAATCAGAGCACATCCCGATCCATAGATGGGAAGCCACGGGCCCGTAAAAAAGCCTCTGTTGATGAAACGGTGGTACTGGAAGAACTTCAGCGTGACCTCAATGCACCAGCCGACAAACGAGTAAAAGAAGAACAGAAGCAGAAGATTCACAAAGTATTCCATCTCACTCTCCAGAAGCCGATTATATTGAATTCACTAAACTTGAGGAATATACTTGAAAAAGCAGGAGGTTTCTGATGCTCTATGTAGGCAAATCCACATCAAGGCTCGACGGAAAAGACAAGGTCTCAGGTCGCGCCGTCTACACAGCTGACATCCACATGGACGGTTTTCTTGAAATCTCATTGGTACGATCCCCGGTTGCCCATGCGATTCTGAAAGGCATCCGGTCTCCTAAGATGCCCGAAAGCTGCTACATCTTCACCGCAAAGGACCTTTCTCAGAACTTCATTCCTTCTATCTTCAGCGAACAGCCGGTTCTGGCAGCAGACCACATCCGCTATCAGGGCGAGGCCGTTGCCATCGTCGCAGCCCCCACACGGAAACAGGCCGATAGCCTTGCATCCTCCGTAGTTCTGGATTTGGATGTCCTTGAGACTGTCGATTCCATAGAGGAGGCTCTTAAGGAAGACTCTTCGAAGCTCTTTGAAAACGGAAACATCTGCTCATCGTTTCACAATGACAAGGGCGATGTGGATAAGGCTTTCAAAGACTGCCATCTGATTCTTGAAGGCGACTTCGAGACTCCGATCCAGATCCACGGCTTCATGGAACCTGAGGCTGCTGTATGTTACATCGATGATAAAAACAGACTTTCCATAGTCTCATCCACCCAGAATGCATATTCTGATCTTTACACTGCATCAACTGCCACAGGAAGGGATGCATCTGAGATCACATCACGTGCTGCAACCGTTGGCGGAGCCTTCGGAGGCAAGGACGGAAACACAGCCCAGGTCTTTGCGGCCGTTGTCACACACTTGACAGGAAAGCCTTCCAGATTCATCTACACAAGAGAGGAAAACATCCGATGGGGCATGAAACGCCACAGATCCCTTACCCATGCAAAGGTGGGATTCTCGTCTGATGGCCACATACTGGCAGCCGACTGCAGCATGCTTCTGGATACCGGAGCCTACGCACTTTTAGGTCCGTCGGTTCTAAGACTCGGTCTTGAGCATTTCACAGGAGCATACTTCGTGCCCTCCATCAGACTTGACGGAAAGCTGATGTATACAAACCATGCACCGGCTTCCGCCATGAGAGGCTTCGGCGCCCCTCAGGCTGCGATGGCCTTTGAGAACATCCTCAACCGTGCGGCAAGGAAACTGAATCTTGATGAGCTTGAAATCAGGCGCATCAATGCCATCCATAAGGGCCAGCAGGGTCCTATGGGAGGTGAGAACGAGCATGAGATTGCCCTTGAGGAGGCTCTGGATAAGTTCGCACAAAGCGACTTCTACAAGGAAATGAAGACCAATCCCCAGAGGGGATGCGGCTATGCGATATCTGTCGGCATGATGTCCAGCGGCCTTGGAAAGCATGTTCCGGATACCTGCCATGTGACCATAGACAGAAAAGGAAAGACCTTTGTTGTCAGGACCTCGATAGTGGACATAGGGCAGGGAAGCCACACGGTTTTATCACAGATTGCCGCAGAGGCTCTGGATACGGACCTTGAAAACATTGACCTTCAGATGGGATGTACGGATGACAACAAGGACAGCGGGTCCACCGCAGCAAGCAGATCCACATTCGTCTGCGGAAACGCAATTTGCCAGGCTGCCCTGAAGATCAAGGAAGGCCAGGCTCATGCAGAAGGAGTCTTTGCCTTCCCCGAGGCAACAGGAGAGGCGATTCACACCTATTTTGCCTTCATGGTACAGGGTGCCAAGGTAAGAGTTGATGAGAATACCGGTGAGGTTAAGGTCCTCTGGATGCACAGCACAACCGACACGGGTCGGGTCATCAACCCCGAGCTGTGCAGAGGCCAGATCTTCGGCGGCATTGCCATGAGTATCGGCATGACTCTGTCCGAGCAGATCCGCTACCGAGACGGAATAACTTTGGAAAACAGCCTTGCCAACTACATCCTTCCTACTGCCATGGATGTGCCAAAGCTTACCAATGACTTTGTCGAGAAAGAGGAAAAGACAGGCCCGTTCGGAGCCAAGGGCATGGCCGAGCTTCCAACCGTTGCAGTAGCCCCTGCAGTTACAAGTGCCGTCTGCTCCTTGTATGACGGCCTTGAGATAAACAGGGTTCCGATTGACAGATTGTCTGTTCTGAAAGCAAGGAGGAAGGTATGAGCTATAGCATTCATATGCCACTTTCCTTACAGGAGGCTCTGGACCTCAAAAGAAAGACCGGCGGAACATACCTTGGAGCTGGAACCGTAATTCTTGTGAACCACCGCCATGAGAAGGACCTTATCAGCCTTGAAAAGATTCCCGGTCTTTCATCGATAGAAGAATCCGAGGATTATGTGAAAATCGGATCTCTTGTGACTTTCGATGAACTGGAAAACAGCCCTGTGGTGAAGAAAAAGCTTCCCGCTCTCTGGCAGGCTGCCTACAACACGGCAGGACCGCAGATAAGAAACCGCGCCACAATCGGAGGCAACATCGGGTGCTTCTCACCGGCTTCCGACGCAGTTACTGCCCTTATGGCCCTAGATGCGGAGCTTGAGCTATTTGATGGCGCAACAAAAAGAGTTAAGCTTGAAAATACAGACTCTTTATCAAATGAAGCTATCATTTCTGCAGTCTATGTTCCCAAGCGATATGGTTTTTCTGCCTTTGAAAAGGTGGGAAAGAGAAGCGCCATGTCCGTCTCCGTGCTGAACATGGCCATTGCAAGGGACAAAGATGGTGTAAGACTTGCCATAGGTTGTGCAGCACCCAAGGTTCTTCTTTGTAAGGCAACATCCGAAACTCTCAGCAGAAAACCCTTGGATCTGACAGAGGCTGAAAAATGTCTTCTATCTGAGATCCATCCCATAGACGACCGTTGGGGAACTGTCTCTTACAGGCGTGCTGTTGCTGTCAATCTTCTTAAGAAACTTGTAAAGGAGAGTGGGCTTTGAAAACCATCAGATGTACCGTAAACGGAAAAAGAATAGAAAGGGAAGTTTCAGATGATCTGAGTCTTCTTCATTTTCTCAGAGATCACCTTCATCTGACGGGAACAAAGGAAGGCTGTTCCGAAGGAGACTGCGGAGCCTGCACCGTGATTGTGGACGGAAAGAGCGTCAACAGCTGTCTGTATCCTGCACCGCTTGCAGACGGAAAGGAGATTCTGACAATCGAAGGTCTTGAGAAGAGCGGAGAGCTGTCCAGAATCCAGAAATCATTCATAGAACATGGAGCTGTTCAGTGCGGATTCTGCACACCGGGCATGATCATGTCTGCCTATGCTCTTCTTAGAAAGAATCCCAAACCCACGGAAGATGAGATAAGACGGGCTCTGAGCGGGAACCTGTGTCGCTGCACAGGCTATCAGCAGATAGTCGACGCAATATCAGCTCTTTGAAGCCTTCTTTCCCAAAAGAAGCTTGGCCGTACGGCTTCCCGAACCGACTAAGATCCTCAAGACCTCTCCGATTACCATCCTGTCTTCTTTCGGAATGGAGGAAATGGTTTTTTTCACCTTGGGAATTCGTGTGGCCAGGCCCTTCGGAATATCTCTGACCCTGACGGCTTCCGATATCTGGACTATCTCGAATGTGGTCTTGACCAAAAGCTCCTTCTGCTCGAGTGAACAGCTTGCAAGAAACTCATGAAGTGTTCCATCGAGAAAGCGGCTGGAAAACGTAGTGTCCTCGCATCGGATAAATGAGTTTCCCATCACATGCCAGTAGAATGGATTATGCTGCATGATTGACTTGCTGTCGCTTTTTACAATCACAGGACTGCCGCTGTGTCCCAGAAGAAGGCCTATTATCGAAGACTCCGGGATAAAGGAATGAGTCTTTTCCTTGACCCTGTCCAAGACGCATGACTCGATAATATCGTCCGAGAGCCCGGGTCCGTCGAAGTTGTAGATTTCGCTGATTCTGTCAGGCTCCGAGCAGAAAGCTGCGCTGTACACTGCAAGATTTCCACCCTTGCTGTGGCCGCAGACATAGATTCTGTCATAGTTGCACTTCAGAACCTCATTCATAAAAGCGACTGCATCAGATTGTGCCGGAATGGGGGACATGAATGACATGTCAAAGTCCTCCTTCCAGCCTGTGACCGTGGCATCCGTTCCCCTGTATGCCACAACGGCGATCTTTTCTTTTCCAAAGAGGCAGCAGAAGACCGCAGCTGCGAACTGCTTGTCGTTCTCGGGCTCGAAGTTTGAAGAAAAGCGGTCCAGCCTGACTTCTGCAAAGCGACGTCGGGTCGGCATCATGTTCCAAAGGTCATAGCGCGGCTGAAAAACATAGCTTGTGCGCTTCGGAAGTGGTGCGGGGTAGACGTCCTTCAGGATTGAAAGAAGATCCGGACCTTTGCCCGCATCTGCGGAGAATGATCTTGAATAGTTTTCAATCGGTGCATATACAAGCTCTGAGAACAGAAGCATGTCCACTTCATTGAATCCGTCGACTGAAAGCGAAAGGTCTCCTCTCCAGGAAACATAGTCAAGTGCGTTGTTCATTTCAGGCTCCGATTTGAGTATGGCCCCAAACAAAAAAGGTTTCAATAATCTTTGCGTTTATAGTATTATCAAAGCGTTGAAAAGAGGATTAGGGTCTTGAAGCCGTTTGCTAAGTTTTCGCTGATTTCTTTTTTTTTAGTTTTGTTTCTGATTCAGGGTGCGTTTGCCTTTGATGTGACTGTCACTTCAAATGCCATAACTTCCAGAACGGAGTCGACTTTCGTAGTCCAGTATGAGGATTCCTACTTCAACGGAAAATCGACCCAATACAACCACAAGCTGGCCCAGGCAAGCCTAGGTCTTGCTCTTTCGGCTTTCAGGCCGGTATATGCTGATGAAGTGATAGACGCTCAGGAATATGCTCAAAAGTTCCTCACAGCCTGTGGTTTTACGAATATCCATCAGGACGATTATGATAAGGATCCGTCGCTGTATACTGTTGCCTCGCTGATAGGAAGCAAGAAGGTAAAAGATAAAAGCGGTGATTATACCCTGATTGCCGTAGGAATCTGCGGCGGCGGTTATGCAAACGAGTGGCTTTCAAACTTTACGGTAGGAAACGGAACAGAGCATGAGGGTTTCGCAAGTGCAGCCCATCTTGTTTTTAACAGGATCTTCGGCTATATCGGAAGGCTTAACATCCAGGGCAGAATCAAAATCTGGATCTCCGGTTTCAGCCGCGCCGCAGCGGTGGGAAACATCACTGCTGCAAGACTTGTGGACTGCGGCGTTTTCAAGCAGGAAGACATCTTTGCATACCTTTTTGCTACCCCCAGAACCACAAAGGATCCCAAACCCGGGATGTATGACAATATCTTCAGCATCGTAGGTCAGTACGACATTGTCCCGCAGGTGCCGCTTCAGGGCTGGGGCTTTGAGCGTTACGGCACAGTCTTTAATACTCCGCTTAAGGAAACCAACAGCGATTATTATCAGCGCACCCGTAAGGTGAATGAAGTATACAAGGCCTACACGGGCCAGGAATACTGGGCCAATGAGGCGGTGAACTTCCAGCTTCACACTTTTTTGGGCTATATCGATTCCATCGTAAAGGATCAGGAATCCTACGTTAAATACGTTCAGGACAGTCTGATTTCGATGTTCAAGAACCGATCCCCAAACAACATCCTTAGAACTTTCTCCAGCCTCTCAGAAGACGGCAACCTGGTCAATGAGGATAACGAGGAAGATGCCTCCATGCTGATGAACTTCATATTCAGGCTCGTCCTTGATTCTTTGACAAAGAGCGGAGATATATCCGCAACTTGGAACTATGACTCGTCTTTTGCAGCCAATCTGTTGCATGAGCATACTCAGGATGTCTATCTCGGGTGGATGCTGTCCTCAGACGACCCTGCGCAGGTTCTCACTGATTGTACAGAGTACTCGCGTATCATTCTTCTTCCGGGGTCGGATAGCTATGAGCTTACCGTCACGGATGAAACAGGCAGCACGGTCGCACAGCTTAAGAATGACGAAATCACAGTGGGACTTTATGAGGATTGTCCGATAGGCATCAAGATTGTCCAGGAAAAGAAATACGGAACTCAGATAACGCTTACAATTCCCCATGACATTCAGTACTTTGTCTGGTACGAATGTTCTGAAGTAGGTGACGGTTTGGTTCTGGCAAGAATCGATTTCGATACCACTGCTGTGGCTGAGAACGAAATATGTCTCATGAATTATTTCGAAGAGGGAAAAGCTCTGGTGTATTCGAATTCCGGTGAAGTATCCAGTAATGTCGAAGCGGAAGTATTAACTGCGGTTGATTTCGGAGACTCTTCGGATTACCTTCCTGCCGGACTTGTTTCTCAGGTTCTTATGGACGAGTCTCAGGATGTGGACTGGAGAAACGCAATCCTCATGGGAGTTCTTGCTCCGGTTCTTATCTTCTCCATTGCGCTTATCATTGTGGTACTTGTCATAAAGCTTGCCATGAAGCACCGCTTCAGTATGATTCCGCTTTTGGTTTTCTCTCTGATGTTGGTGGGGCTGATTCTTGAGGAACTGTTCTTCCTTCTGTACAAGAATCCTATTCCCAGAGGCATCGCAAAAGCTGTGATGGGACTTCTTTCAATAGGTCTGGCCCTGTGGGGTCTGAACAGGCACAGAAAAGCCGATGAACTGAAGGGCAAAAACAGGAATCTCTTTGTTTCCATAGCCGTGTGTATCGGCCTGTGTGCAATAGGAGACCTGCTTCTTAACATGGCAAACCACACTCCCGGTCTTATCGTCCTGATGGTCGTTCACCTGATTCTGACTGTGGCATATATGCGTTATCGCAGACTGTCCGTTTACCACTGGATCAGTTGGATTGCCCTGCTGTTTGCTTTTGCAATGATTATCTTCTTGTTCGGAAGAAGCACCGGAAGCTTCATATATGTCGCCATGGTATATGCCTTGATTATCTCGCTCATGGTTGTTTCAAGCACCCAGATGCCACCTCTTGTCATCCTTGGCTCGATTCTTCTAATGCTGTACGACATAATCAACGGTGCCTACAAGGCATTCAGCAACATCGTGTTCTTCCATTTCGCCTTCATGCTCATCTATTATCTTGCGGTGTTCTGTCTGGCATACTCGTGCTCACGGCCGTTTGAAGATGCTGAAGAGAAAGTGTAACTAAACAATCCAGTATTTGTTTAGAAAAATGAACGGGCCGGGGAAGACAGTAGTTTTCCTCGGTTCAAACATTTAGGGAGATGAAACTATGAAGAAACTAATTATTGCTATGATAATCGTTGCCGTCGCCTGCACATCTGTCTTTGCAGGTGACCTTTCAATCGGTGTTTCGCAGAACTACATGCATACCAACATCATTGCTGATTATGAAGGAAATCACTTCGGAGTCGAAGGTGCCGCAGGTATTCCACTGATTTCCGGAGTGTTCAGCCTTATAAACAGTTCTTCAAAGGGAGAAGATATTTCCTTCGGAGATGCTCTTGGCTTACTGTTACTTCCTGATGCTACGGTGAATGGGTATTGGAAGGTTGTAGACGGAAAAGTTTTCGGACTGAGGCTTGGACTTCAGGGAGATGTTATTACCATGATTAATCCAGAGGACAAGTATTTTTCCATGGTTGGACTTATTGGAATGTCTTTGGGTTTGAATTTTAAGTTTGGTGAGAGATTCTCAGCAAATCTTACTGGAACCCTTCCTTTTGCCTTTCCTTTGTATTTGATTAGCGAGGATCTTTCCAAATATGCAATCTTTTACTACACCTCAAACCCGGAAAAAACCGGCTGGGATGTTTTTATGATTGTTCCTCTTTTCATTAACCAGTTTGCCAGACTCTCCTTCAAATGGAGCATCTGACAACCGAAAGTATTTATCATGGCCGCTGGAAACAGCGGTCTTATTTTTTTATTGGATGTTGTTGGATAGCCTGGATAGCCTCGATAGCACCGATGACCACGATGACCCCGAAGACCTCCAGCATCTTGTACAACAAAACAATTTCGGACATCATTATCCTATGCCTATTCTTTTGCCGAAGAACTATCCGTATTCAGACAAACTCAAACGCAAGGGTGTTTTTGTCATGTCCAACACCAGAGGACGTGAGCAGAAGATCAGACCACTGAAGATCGGAATATTAAACCTCATGCCGACTTTGGAGGCCACCGAAGTTCAACTGATGGGAATGCTTGCCAACACCCCGCTCCAGGTTGATTTGAAGCTCATCATGATGCAGACAGACCACCGCAAGGTGGAAGACCTTCCGCACCTGGGCGAGTTCTATGTCCCGTTCGATGAAGTCAAGAACGAGAAGTTCGACGGCCTTATCATCACAGGAGCTCCTGTTGAGAAGCTTCCGTTTGAGAAGGTCGACTACTGGAAGGACCTTGCCTCCTTCATGGAACACACCAAGAAGAACGTGTTCTCTACGGTCCATATCTGCTGGGGAGCCCAGGCAGCCCTTTATGTGCACTACGGCATTCAGAAGACAATGATGGACCATAAGCTTTCGGGAGTTTTTGCACATACTCTTTTACACAAAAGCTATGACAACCCGTTCACAAGGGGCTTTGACGACAGGTTCCTTGTGCCGCATTCACGCTACACGATGATAGACATAGAGGCGGTCAAAGCAACAGAGGACCTTGAGATTCTGGATGAATCATACTTTGCAGGACCGCATCTGATTGCAAGAAAGGACGGCAGACAGGTGTTTCTGAGCGGACACTGGGAGTATGACAGAGGCACTCTTATGAAGGAGTATGAGCGTGACAAAGCTCTTAAGAACATAATGCCTCCGTTCAACTACTTTGTGGCGGACAAACCTGAGTTCGGAGTTGAAGTCACATGGAAGGCTCATGCGAACCTCTTTTATTCCAACTGGCTGAACTTCGTCTATCAGGGAACAACATACGATATCGATGAGATTGCAAATCTGTGATTATTGTTTTTTCAGTGGTTGACAGTCCTGCAATTAGGATGCTATCATCTAAACCAAGTAAACCAGTAGGTTTAATATGCTATTAAATCGGAGAGTCAAAACACAAAGGGGGAGAAAACCATGGCAGACTACAGATTCGAGACATTACAGCTTCATGTGGGACAGGAGCAGGCAGACCCTGCAACCGATTCAAGGGCAGTTCCCATCTATCAGACCACATCATATGTATTTCATGATTCGGCCGATGCTCAGGCCCGCTTTGCATTGAAGGCCCCCGGAAACATCTACGGAAGACTCACGAACTCAACTCAGGATGTTCTTGAGAAGCGTATCGCCGCTTTGGAAGGCGGAGTTGCCGCCTTGGCTCTGGCCTCAGGTGCCGCAGCCGTGACATATACAATCCAGTCTCTGGCAAAAAAGGGTGACCATGTCGTTGCACAGGGCTCCATCTACGGCGGTTCATACAACCTTCTGGGCCACACCCTTGAGGATTTCGGAATCAACACAACTTTTGTTGACATCCACAATCTGGATCAGGTCCGGTCAGCCATCAAGGACAATACCAAGGTTCTTTACATTGAGACATTGGGAAACCCCAACAGTGACATTCCTGATATCGATGCCCTTGCAGAGATAGCACATTCACACAAAATCCCCCTTGTCATAGACAACACCTTCGGAACACCTTATCTCATCAGGCCTATTGAGCACGGAGCTGACATTGTCATTCACTCAGCAACCAAGTTCATCGGAGGACACGGAACAACCTTAGGCGGAATCATCGTAGATTCCGGAAAGTTCGACTGGAAGAAGAGCGGAAAGTTCCCGGCATTCTCAGAGCCGAATCCAAGCTATCACGGAGTATCTTTCACAGAAGTGGCGGGTCCTGCCGCATTCGTAACCTATGTCAGAGCAATTATCCTCAGGGATATGGGCGCTGCAATCTCACCGTTCAACGCATTTTTGCTTCTGCAGGGCGTTGAGACCCTTTCTCTGAGACTTGAGCGCCATGCCTACAACACAAAGAAGGTTGTTGAATATCTTTCAAAGCATCCTCTGGTACAGAAGGTGAACCATCCGTCCCTTAAGGACCATCCTCAGCATGACCTTTATGAGAAGTACTTCCCCAACGGAGGAGCCTCAATATTCACATTCGACATCAAGGGCGGTCAGAAGGAAGCCCATAAGTTCATTGACAATCTGAAGATTTTCTCGCTTCTTGCCAATGTCGCCGATGTGAAGTCTCTTGTAATCCATCCGGCAACTACTACTCATGCACAGCTGAGTGAGAAGGAACTTGAGCAGCAGAACATCCATCAGAGCACCATCAGACTTTCAATCGGAATCGAGCACATCGATGACATCATCGCTGATCTGGAAAGGGGATTTGCAGCACTGAAATGATAATCAAAGCCAAAGCAGACGATAATCTGAACGAGATTCTCAATACTAAGGTCGAAGGGAAGCTTCAGGTGGAGCTTCCCTCCGGCTGTATCTACAGACAGAAGGTAAAAGTCGAGCGAAGCGACCTTCTTGTCATAGGAAACGGGGCAAAAATCGTGTGGGACGACCATAACGGAATGGTTCCTGGCTTCGGAACAGGTGCAAGCGCAACTCTTACAATAGCAGCAGACCATGTCGAGTTCAGGGATACCGTCATAGAAAATGATTTTGATTATCTGGGCCACGAGGCCAAAGCAGGTGAGGATCCCAAGGTCATGATGGGCCGCCAGGCCGTGGCTGTATTTACCCGTCCCGAATCCACGGATTCGATTTTCAAGAACTGCACATTCATAAGCTGGCAGGACACGCTTTTTGCCGACGGGGTGGAAAACAGGTTCGAGCACTGCACGATAAAGGGCAACATAGACTTCATCTTTGGCCGAAGCCATGCTGTTTTTGACAGATGCACCATTATTTCCACAGGTTCAGGCTTTGTCGCAGCTCCGTCCACATCTGAAAATACAGAGCAAGGTCTTTGTTTTGAAAGATGCACCATCACATGTACCGATGATGTTGATGACTTCAGCGTCTACCTTGCACGGCCTTGGCATCCGTCTGAAAGAGATGACACCAACAGCTATGTCTCTTTTTGTGACTGCACGCTTGACAGACATATCAACAGTGCGTTATGGACTACAATGTGGGACAAGAAGGGACACAACCATCTTCCTTCTGAAAACAGGTTCCACATTGATGACAAAACGCTGAAGACAAGGAGAAATACCATGGAGAAGATTCTGAAGGAAATAGATCTTCAGGACTGTCCGCTTTGCGGAGGGCCTGCTGTTCTTGAGGAGGAAGGTTCATGGTGCTTCTATGTAATGTGCATGGATTGCGGATGCCATACTGCCGAGATTCCTTATAGCAGCCCTGAGGAGAGACTTACCTCGGCTAAGAACGCTGCCCATCTTTGGAACATAGGAAAAGTCCTGAGAAGCGACCCCGGCGAGTGAAATAAAAGAGTAAATAAAACACTTAAGAAAGGCTCTTGAGCCATTGTCATTTTAGTTCTATAATGGCTTCGAGTTGTTTTTAAAAACAAATCAAAAAAACATCCTGAAGGAAACCGGAAGTGGGTGAGAAAGCAAGGTCCAAGGTTCTGATTCTTGGTCTTATCACAGTCTTTGTCTCAATAATATCTCTTGGCATCGGACGCTATTTCATAAGCCCCGTGGGGATCGTGAAGGTTCTTCTTCAGGGAATAAGCGGAAAGTCCTTCGGTATGGACAAGAATGCCGTGGCTGTTGTCTTTAACATAAGGCTTCCCAGAATCGCAGCATCTCTTCTTCTTGGAGCGGGTCTTGCCCTTAGCGGACAGACTTTCCAGATGATTTTCAGAAACCCTCTGGTCTCTCCCGATGTCCTTGGAACAAGCACCGCAGCATCATTTGGAGCCTCGCTTGCCCTTCTTCTGGGACTTACATCTGTCATGGTCAGCCTGAACGCGTTCTTCTTCGGAATCCTCGCACTGGTTCTTATCTACACAATCGCATCAAGAACGAGAAGGGAACAGACATTGTCTCTGATTCTGGTCGGAATGGTCGTTTCCTCTCTTTTTTCCTCGGCCACGAGTTTTGTTAAGCTAATCGCAGATCCGAACAATGTTCTTCCTGCCATAACGTACTTTCTGATGGGTTCTCTTTCCGGAGTGGGTGCCAAAGACCTTACTCTTGTAGGTGCACCTGTTTTGATAAGCATGGCAGTACTTCTTGTTCTTTCGTGGAAAATCAACCTTTTGTCTCTTTCAGAGGACGAGGCCAGGTCAATAGGAGTCAATACTCATCTTATTAGAGCCGTTGCGATTATATGTGCGACAATCATCACCGCAAGCAGCGTGGCCGTTGCCGGAAACATAGGTTGGGTGGGCCTGATAATACCCCACATCTCCAGGATGCTTGTCTCAAACGATGCCCGCTATTCATTTCCATCGTCAGTGTTCTTCGGAGCCTCTTTCCTGACACTTGTAGACTGCATATCACGCAGTGCTGCGACAGTGGAGATTCCCATAGGAATTCTCACATCATTTGTGGGCGCTCCGTTCTTCCTGTATCTGCTTTTCAGGGAGGTCCGCTATGATTCTTGAGATAAAAGACCTTGTTTTCAGCTACAAGGACCACAGCGTCCTTCGGGGTCTGAATCTTCGTATCTCAGACGGCGAGATGATTTCTCTTCTGGGTAAGAACGGAGCTGGAAAAACGACACTTCTCAGGCTGATTCCGTCATTTCTCAGATGCCAGAAAGGTTCAATCACAATAGACGGGGTCTCTGTCAGCGATATGAAGCTGAAAGACCGCGCCAAATGCATGGCATATATTCCTCAGATCACAAAATCCGCCTTTCCGTACAGCGTGAGGACATCAATTCTCATGGGAGCTTCCAACAGGCTTTCAATGTTTCAGTCTCCAGGACGTCAGGAGGAGAAGAAGGTTGATCAGATCATAGAGCTTCTGAACCTCCAGAAGATAGCAGACCGCAACATGGACAACATCTCCGGCGGAGAAAGACAGCTGGTTCTGATAGCCAGGGCCCTGATGCAGGATGCAAGGCTTCTGATTCTTGATGAGCCTACGTCGTTTCTTGATTACTCCAACCAGCTGATGGTCCTTGAGCGCATAGGTGATCTTGTTAAAAACGGCTACAGCTGCATCTACTCAACCCATAACCCCGATCTGGCTCTGGGGCACTCAAGCCGGGTGGTAGTGATGGCTGACGGTGTCATCTCATATGACGGAGAGCCAAAGTCACTAATAGGAACTGATATCCTAAGCCGCGTCTACGGCCGGAACATCGAAATTGTTAATACCGAAAAGGGAGGCATAGTATGCATCCCAGAGTAGGCTGGTGGACAGATCAGAGTATAGAGTGGTTTGTCCGTGCAAGCGAAGATTCATCATACCACAGAAACCTGTCTGACAGGATTGCGGAGCTTCTTTTTCCATGTAGGAGCATTCTTGAATTAGGGTGCGGCCTTGGCTACGAGGCAGAGCTTCTTCAAAAAAAAGGCTTTGTCGTGACGGCTTTGGACAACAATGAAAAAGTCATCAGCCTTGCCCAAAAAAGATCCGGTCTTGATATCTTCCATTGCGCGGATGCAAAGCATACAGAAGCCTCTGCCGATGCCCTGCTTTGCATTAATTATGGCCATTTATGTGATATATCTGAGCTTACAGACCTTCTTTCTCATGCCTCAATGCGCCTTATCTATGTTCTTTCACGCCATAACGGCCATGGGACGGACACACGTGAGGACAGGACGGAAACAGTCAGAAAGCTCATGAAAGAAAGCTCTTTTGATTTCTCGGAGTCGTCGCTTTTTCTTGATTTTGACCAGCCTCTGAAATCCATGGAGGAGGCAAAGGCCTTCATTGATTTCACATATCTTGGAAAGAACGCTCAATCCTATCTTGCTTTTGTGGAGAAGACAGAAAATCCCAAATACCCGTTTGTTCTGAGAAACAGAAAAGAATTATCAATATTTGTATTGAATAAAAGGAGATGAATATGAAAAAAACAATTGTTGTTCTATTGTTTGCGCTTATTTCGGTAGGCCTTGTTTTCTCACAGGCCATAACTGAGACGACTTCTGAAATAAAGACCCAGACCTTCACAGATGATCTTGGAAGGCAGGTGGTCCTTCCTGAAAACATAACAAAGATCGCACCGTCCGGCTCCAATGCCCAAGTAATTGTTTTTCAGGTCGCATCCGATAAGCTTGCAGGTCTTTCTGACAAACTGAGCGGCATGGAAAAGGAAATCTATCCGGATTACACGCACAATCTTCCTGCATTCGGAACCCTTTACGGAAAGAAGGCGAATCTTAACAAAGAGGCTCTGATTCTTGCCAACCCTGAAGTGATAATCGATGTAGGTGACATCAAGGGCTCTGTGGAGGATATGGCAAAGGAGCTTGACCAGGTCAGCTCGGATGTGGGTGTTCCGGTAATTTTCCTTGAAGCCAACATGGATAACTATGACAAGGTCTTCAGGACGCTTGGAAAGCTTCTGAAGGAAGAGGAGAGAGCAGAGAAGCTTGCTCTCTACTATGAGGATGTGGTTTCTGAGATTGAAAAATACGCAACAGGCAAAAAGCCCAGAGTCTATATCACATCATCCAACGACGGTCTGAATGCCATCATTGCCGGAAAGAATCATGCCCAGTGTGCAGAGAAGGCCGGAGCAGAGGTTGTGGTCACATCAAAGCTTGCTCAGGCAAACGGAAACATCTCGCTTGAGACTCTTTATCAGCTGGATCCGGATTACATCTTCGCTTATACAGAGGAAGGCTATAAGACAATCACAACCGAGAAAACCTGGTCCACTCTCAGTGCGGTTCAGAACAACAGGGTCTACCTGGTCCCGTCTATTCCTCACTACTTCATTGACTCACCGGTATGCTCCAACAGAATCATCGGTCTGTACTATCTTGCATCGATTTTCTATCCTCAGGCAGGAATCGATATCGTTGAGAAGACCAAAGAGTTCTACAGCCTGTTCTACGGCAAGGATCTTACCGATGACCAGGTACGCACTATCCTTCACATGAACTGATTATCACTGTACTTATTCCTTTCAATAATGTAGATTATATAAGTCTATGAAGAGGAAAGTACTTGATTATCTGGATGTAATATTCGGTTCTCTCGTGTGCTCCGCCGGCATCGCTCTTTTTGTGACCCCTGCAAAGATCGCATCGGGTGGTGTCAGCGGTATTGCCACGATGCTATACCACGTCTTAGGTTGGGATCCGGGTTATGTCATCTTCGCGCTTTCTCTTCCTTTGTTTCTGATCGGTATGAGGATCTTCGGAAAGAAATACGGGCTCAAATGCCTGATCGGAACAGTTCTTCTTTCGGCTTTCACATCTGTATTTATGAAGATTCCAGGTTCCCAAAGTATTCTTGATTACTCTCAGAGCATCAATGTCCTTCTGGGTGCCGTTTTCGGCGGTGTTGCCATGGGGATGGGAATAGGGTTTGTCATGAAAGGCGGAGCCAACACAGGCGGAACAGACATCCTTGCCCAGATTGTGAATAAATACACTCCGCTTTCGCTGGGCACAGCTCTTACGATAACCGATGCGATAATCATCTTTGCCTCGGCCTTTGTGTTCGGAATAGAAAGAGCCCTGTATGCGATAATAACCGTCTACATCACGGGAATCACGATAGATAAGGTTGTGTTCTTCGGAACCAACAAGGCAAAGGTCGTCATGCTGATCACAAGCAAGACTGAAGAGGTTGCTTCCTACATCATGAAGAACCTTGACCACAGCGCCACACTGCTTGATGGAAAAGGGATGTACTCGGGAACCGACAAGCCCGTTTTAATGGTCGTTGTGGCCAACAATGAGCTGGGAGGGCTTACTGCGAAGATCAGGGAGCTTGATGAGAAGGCCTTCATGATAGTCCAGAACGCAAACCAGGTCCTGGGAGAGGGCTTTACTCCGATTGCCAAGGCAAGACTCAATCTGGGTGGTTAAAGGGAGGCACTATGGATTACAGAATCGAGCACGATTCAATGGGAACCGTAAAGGTTCCAAGCGATAAGCTCTGGGGCGCACAGACACAAAGAAGTCATCAGAACTTTGAAATCGGAGTCGGAATCGAGACAATGCCGGCTGAGATTATCCGTGCCTTCGGAATCCTGAAAAAGGCCGCAGCCCGTGCAAACAGAACCCTGGTCCCCGAAAGAATGACACAGGAAAAGCTTTTCGCCATATCAAAGGCCTGCGACGAGGTCATTTCCCTGAGCCTTATTGATCATTTTCCTCTTGTTGTCTGGCAGACGGGAAGCGGAACCCAGAGCAACATGAATGCCAACGAGGTCATTGCCAACCGCGCAAACCAGATTGCAAAAAAAGCCCTTCTTCATCCGAATGATGATGTGAACATGAGCCAGTCATCCAACGACACCTTTCCCACAGCCATGCATATTGCTGCTGTCACAACCATCTGCGACAGCCTTATTCCCGCAGTACAGGGCCTGATCAAGACCTTTCTTAGGCTCGAATCCGATAACAAGGGCATTGTCAAAAGCGGAAGGACCCATCTTCAGGATGCCACTCCCATATCTTTCAGCCAGGAGATTTCCGGCTGGAGGTCCAGCCTTGAGCGTGATGTGGAGCTTCTTCAGAGCGCAGTAAGACCCCTTTGCGAGCTTGCTTTGGGCGGAACTGCCGTAGGGACAGGCCTGAATGCTCCTGAAGGCTTTGCCGATGCCGTTGCAAAGGAGATTTCCAAATTGACTGGAAAGACCTTCATATCCGCTTCCAACAAATTCCACGCTCTTACCTCAAAGGACGAGCTTGTCTTTGCTCACGGAGCCATCAAGGCTCTTGCCTGCGATATGATGAAGATTGCAAACGATGTGCGCTGGCTTGCAAGCGGCCCAAGGCTTGGACTGGGTGAGATAACTATTCCGGAAAACGAGCCTGGGTCCTCCATTATGCCAGGCAAGGTGAATCCCACCCAGTGTGAAGCAGTGACAATGGTAGCAGTCCAGGTCATGGGAAATGATACTGCCGTGTCCATGGCAGCAAGTCAGGGTAATTTTGAGCTTAACGTCTTCATGCCGGTGTTGATTTACAACTTCCTTCAGTCATCCCGCCTGTTAAGCCAGGCCATTGTAAGCTTTGACAGAAACTGCGTAAGCGGAATCAAGGCCAACAAGGAAAAGATGGAAAGCAATCTTCACAACTCGCTTATGCTTGTCACCGCCTTGAATCCGTATATCGGATATGAGAATGCCGCAAAGGTGGCCAAGAAGGCATATGCGGAAGGAATCTCATTGAAAGAAGCTTGCATAGCACTTGGCTTTCTTTCATCAGATGAGTTTGACAAGGTCTTTCATCCCGAGCAGATGATCTGAATTGAAAAAGGTTATCTCTGCTTTTTGATGTGGGGCAGATTCCACTTATAGTGCATGGCAAGGGCTCTTATCAGGACAACAAGAAACAGGCCTGTGGAGACCGCAGCAATTTCCGAGACCTTCCATAATAAAGCTGTTGAGATTGCACCGGCGATGGATGCCACGGCATAGACGTGCTTCTTGAAAATGGCGGGAACTTCGTTGGCAAGAAGGTCCCTGAGGATTCCGCCGCCGACTCCAGTCATGACTCCAAGAAACGAGCACAGAAATACTCCTCCGTCCGTCATCGTCTCTCCGACTATGACTCCGTTGACGGTAAAGGAGGCAAGACCTGCGGTGTCGAACCAGAACAGGTATTTTTCAAATATGTGGTTCACCAGAGGTTTGGATTTACCGTTTACATGAAAGTACAGAAAGAAGAACACCGCATTTGCCACAACAAAGGCAACAAGGACATAGAGCGGGTCCTGGAACATGACAGGGGGCGTCCGACCGATGATTATGTCACGGGTCGCACCTCCGCCTACAGATGTGACCACTCCCAGAATGCAGATGCCAAGGTAGTCCATCTTCTTTCTGACAGCCAACAGGGCACCTGAGGTTGAGAATGAGATGAGACCGATGATATCAAGGACCAGACGCAAACCGTAATCCATATTCTGTAGTCTATTCCAAAACCATGGCTTTGTCTAATCGAAGAATTAAATATCAGAAGCAAAGCACGCGGTCTCTTTTCACTGCAAGGTCAACTGTCTCAGATTCGGGCTGAGACGATGCATAACAGCAAAGTTCGCTGCCTTTATAAGAGAGCCTTACGAAGAAACCTGAAGTAATGTATTCCGCTGATACGACAGTTGCATCCTTAAGGATGATGTAATTCTCGCTGGGATTTGTTTTATTGATTTTAATGTCCTCAGGTCTGATGAATGCCAGTTTTTCAGAGTCTTCTTCGGTCAATAAGGACATTGGAATGCAGGAACCTTCACCGGTGAAGCGGGCAGAGAAGAGGTTGGGAGGATTGTTGTAGACATCCTGTGGTCTTCCAATGGCCTCGACTTTTCCTTTGTTGATTATCATGACCCTGTCACTTATGGCAAAGGCTTCCTCTCTGTCATGAGTCACATAAATCATCGGAATTCTAGTCTGTTCATGAATCTGCCTTATCACGGTTCTCAGGCGCTTTCTCAGAGGTGCGTCCAGAGCGGACAGGGGCTCATCCAGAAGAAGTATCTGAGGCTGTGCTGCAATTGCCCTTGCAAGAGCTATGCGCTGGGCTTCTCCTCCGCTGAGGTTGCTGACAGATCTTTTCTCAAAACCGGAAAGGCCTACAAGATCCAGAAGCTCTGCCGTACGATTTTCACGCTCGTCCTTTGCAATGTTTCTCATTCCGTAGCAGATGTTCTGAGATACATCCATCGTGGGAAAGAGAGAGAAATCCTGAAAGACCATTCCGATTCTGCGTTTTTGAATCGGCTCTTGTGTTATGTCGCGCCCGTTTAAAATGATCTTTCCGAAGTCGGGGCTGTCAACTCCGCACAGAAGTGACAAAAGCGTTGATTTTCCGCTTCCTGAGGGCCCAATGATGCACAGAAGTTCATCTTCTCCCATCTCAAAAGAGAGGTCCAAGGTGAACTTTCCCGGGAAGATACGCTTTAAGCCATTACACTCAAGATAAGACACTTTCATCTCCTTTTGATTCGCCTATGGCAAAGACGGTCACGGCTACGGCCATGAGGATTACAGCCAGGGCAGAAGCTCCCTGATAGTTGTACTGGTTTATCATCTTGTAAATCAGAACAGGTATGGTAGTGACCCGTCCTTCTCCTAAAGTCAGCGTGGCATTCACCTCGCCCAGAGAAAGAGCGAATGAGAAAGCCAGAGCTCTTTTTCTGTAGGGTCTGAGAAGGGGGTATTCGATTTTGCGGTATATCTCACGGTCGCATCCTCCCATGGTCTTTGCCGCAAGGCTAAGTCTCTGCGGAATCTTTCTGGCTCCGGGAAGGATTGTCCTTATTGCAAACGGCATCACAACGACAAGGTGTGCAAGAAAGACAAGGACATAAGACATGGCTGTACTTCTGATAGGAAGTTTTGCAGAGAGAAATGAAAAGCCCAGTCCCAGTGATACAGATCCCACAGCCATGGGAAGGGATGTCAGAAGCGCTATGAACGTGCTCTTTCTTTTTGCACTGTCCATTGCAATTGATGAAGCAAGGCTCACTGCTGCAGCAGAAGAAGCAAAGGCAACGGCAAGGCTGTTTACAACTGCCCTGATGCTGGTTCCTGCACCGGAACTGGAGCGTCTTGCGATATCTGTCCAGGCTTTGAGGGTAAAGACCCCGTCCCTGTTGAAGAACGAGCGGTGGACTATGGAAAGCATCGGAGGTGCCATGAACAGCAGAATCAGAAGGCATAAAACAAAGGCAAGGGCTTTTTCCCTTCCGCGGGTCTTTTTCAGATGGACCTTTCTTCTCTGTACTTTGTCCTGGCTTCTTCCGTAGCCTGAAAGCACTAAAATAAGCGTCATTATCAGAAATGAGAATATTGATAAAGATGCGGCGGAAGAAGGATTCACATCGGTGTAGGTCCTTTTGTAGATTTCGGCCTCCATTGTGAAGAACCTCGGGTTTCCTCCAAGGCTCATGACAATGAGAAAGGACGGAAAGCAGAAAAGAAAAATCAATGTGAAGGCGGAGATGACCGTTCCCCACATCCTGGGAAGCGTGATTCTGAAGAAGGTTCTGATCTCCGAAGCACCCAGAAGCCTTGAGGCCTGTTCTCCCTGGTCAGAAGAAGAAAGCAGGGCACTTGTGATAAGGGAGAAGGCGACAGGGAAGTTCAGATATACATGGGCAAGGATTATGGCCTTGAAGGAATACAGAATCTGAAAATTCGCAGAAAGAAGGCGGTTCAGAACACCGTTGTTTCCGTAGTAGATAACAAAACCCAGTACGGCCAGAATCGCAGGCATGGCAAAGGCCGCATCGCTTACCGTAAGAAGTGCCCTTCTTCCGAAGAATGTGTACCTTGAGAAAAACAGGGCGAACGGAATTGCGATAACAACTGAAATCAGGGCGCTGACAGAGGATTCCAGGACTGTAAAGAGCAGAATCCTCCATGTGTAGCGGTCTGTGAAGGTGCGTCCTATTTCACCAGGGACAGAGAAAGCCTTGAGGAAAACCGTTCCCACGGGCAGCAGAAAGACTGCCGCCATGATAAATAGCGCGGGAACGGCGTTTTTAAGATAATAGCGGTTATCTGACGATGGCATCTTCCCACTGTTTTATGAGATCCGAGGCCTTGTCATCAAAGTCCGTAAAAAGCTTTTCAGGAAGCGGTGCATATTTGTAAGCCTCCGGAAGGTCCAAGGAGCTGTTGATGGGATACATGGAGTTTGCATTGGCAAGATCCACCTGGGCATCGGTTAAGAGGAAGTCGATGAACTGCTCTGCCTCGGATCTGTGTTTTGTACCCTTGACGATTCCTGCAGCCTCGATTGTGACCTCATGGCCTTCAGGGAAGATAAGAGCCTGATAACGTGTGGTATCTTCATACATCACATGGTAGACGGGACTTGTTGTGTAGCTTATGACAATCGGAGCTTCTCCTTCGGTGAAAAGTCCGTAGGCTGACGACCATCCCGAGGCCATTGTCAGTGCGTTCTTTGACATGGTCTTCCACCAGTCCAGCCACTTGTCGCCAAGGGCGTTGTATGTCCACATCATAAGGCCTGTGCCGACGGAGCTTGTTCTCGGGTCAATCAGGATGACCTTGTCCTTGAACATGTCCGTTGCCATATCACTCAGGCTGGTGGGCATGATGAGTTCCACGGAAGAATCATATACAAAAGCAAAGATGCCGTAGTCATACGGAATCAGACGGTTCTGCTTGTCAAAAATAAGGCGCGGGTTGATTGTCTTGATGTAAGGTGAATCATAGCCCTCAAGAAGATCATATGCCTTTTCGGCAAGTGAGTCCGTTATGCCCAGGATGACATCACATTCGGTCTTGTCTCCTTCAAGACGGACTTTGTTGATGACCTCTACGGCCGCACCGGCAGCTACAAGATTCACCTTGATTCCGGTTTTTTCTTCAAAAGCAGGAATCACGGATCCTGCTGCTCCCCAGTCACCGCAGAATGTGTCATAAGCATAGACGGTGAGGGTTCTGCTTGGTGTGGATTCAGTTTTTTCTGAAAGCGCCTGTGAGAAAATGCAGAACATGGACAGAGCCACGACTGCAAAGACAGATATAGCCTTTTTCATGAAGGCCTCCTTGAAAGTGGATTCTGTCTTTGGGGATATCGTCGTTCCTACGCTGGCATTACCCAGATCAGGTTCGAGGGTATGATCTCAGGCCTAATCGGCCACCCCTAGACACCTCTGAGATTAAACCAGACGTCATGTTTGTTCAAGAGGCATCAGGGTTCTGAGGAAAGTATAAAAACGCTCTGTCTGTTCGTCAGAAAGATGGGCATAGCCTATTACAATCCAGCCTGTTCCCGTGCCCTGAAGCCTGAATCCAGAACCAAGAGCCCGACTTATGACGTCTTTTTCAGGAAGCGGGAATCTGACGATGAAATGAAGACCCGCTTCCTCACCCTTGATTTCTGCAGACGGAACGGCACTTTGAATTACCTCAAGCATTCTGTTTCTGCGACTTCTGTAGACCCTTCTCATGCGGCTTATGTGACGCTCAAAGAATCCGTTGTCCATGAAAAGGGAGACTACCTTCTGGTCGATTCTTGAAACAGGGCAGGGGTACTTGGAAAAGCGCTTTCTGTATTTTTCCAAAAGAGCAGGGGGAAGAATCATGTAGCTCAGTCTAATGGACGGGGTCAGGGTTCTTGAGAAAGTCCCTATGTAGATCACCTTGCCGTCCGTATCCATGCCGCACACCGAAGCTATCGGGTGTCCGTTGTATCTGAAGTCCGAATCGTAGTCATCTTCTATGACATAGCGTCCATCTTGGGCCTTGGCCCAGTCCAAAACGGCTGCACGGCGCGGAGCGGACATGGTTGTTCCCATCGGATACTGATGTGAAGGCGAGATGTGAAGAAGAACATTGCCCTGAAGGCCCGTTGTTTTTCTTCTTATGTCTTTGATTGAAGCCCCTTCATCATCCAAAGAAATATCGCGGATTTCGCATCCTGTATCCGATACTATCTCCCTTGTGCTCGCAAAGCCCGGATTCTCCATGAGAAAGACAGGCTTTTCTTCAAAAAGCGACGGGAGGGCCTGAAGGTGGTACGATGTTCCGTTTCCTATGATGATCTGGTCTTCAGAGCACGAGATTCCCTTATGGTTGTAGACATAGTCTGAAATAGATAGCCTTATGTCCTCATCGCCCATGTTCATTCCGCTCTGGCCAAGAATCGAGATGTTCTGCCCGCTTAAGGTTTCCCTGTAAAGCTGCCTGAGTGTGCTGTATGGAAAAAGAGAGCTGTCAATGAGGTTGGCAGACAGGTTTGTGATATTTGCCTTTATCTCCTCTCTCTTCGGCGGGACCTTTCTTGCCGCGACCGTAAAGCTTGGAATGGGGGATTCGAAATTGGCGACAAAGTAGCCGCTTCGCTCCCTGGAGCTGATATAGCCTTCTGACAGAAGCAGGGCATAGGCTCCAAGGACGGTATTTCTGCTGACACCGTTTTCTTCGGCACAGCGTCTTACGGACGGCATTTTGCTTCCCGCCTTAAGACGGCCTGCTCTTATCTCGTCTGTGAATTTGCTGTAAAGACCTTCATACAGTGAAGTGCGCATGGACAGATTATACTGTACCCATAAAAATTGTGTAAACTGTTTCTTTATTTGATTACAGATTTTATCTACATTTTCAGCCATGAAGAGAATAGTAACCATCCAGGATATTTCATGTGTGGGAAAATGCTCCCTCACAGTTGCACTTCCAATCATCTCAGCCATGGGTGTTGAGACTGCCATAATTCCTACCGCCGTGCTTTCTACGCACACCATGTTCAAGGGTTTCACGTTCAGGGACCTCACAGCCGACATCAAGCCGATCATGGACCACTGGGAGAAGGAGGGCATAAGCTTTGACGCCATCTACACCGGCTACCTCGGATCCTTTGAGCAGATTGATTTGATGAAGGAGCTTTTCTCCCGCTTCAGGGGAAAGGGAACTACGGTCGTTGTGGATCCGTGCATGGCAGACAACGGAAAGCTGTATCCAGGCTTCACCGAGGCCTTTGCAAAGGCCATGGCAGGGCTCTGCTCGCAGGCTGACATCATTGTCCCCAACCTTACCGAGGCCAGCTTTATGCTGGGAATCCCTTATAAGGCTGCAGGAAGCTACGACCAGGCCTATATCGAGGATCTTCTTAAGAAGCTTGCTTCTCTTGGAGCCAAAGAGGTTGTGCTTAAGGGAATTGAGCTTCCTGACAAGAAGGGCAAGATCGGAATCGCCTCCTACAATGCCAAGACAAAGCAGATATCATGGTATTTCCATACCAAGATGAGCACAAGCTTCCACGGAACAGGCGATATTTTCGCAAGCGTTCTGACCGGAGCTCTGGTAAGGGGTCTTTCACTTGAGAAGGCCTATGCACTTGCTGGAGACTTTGTCGTACAGTCCATCAAGAAGACACTCAGCCACAAGGACCACAACACATACGGTGTGGACTTTGAAGCCGCATTCCCGACACTTGTCAGACGGCTGGAGAAAGAGCTTAAAGCTTAATTGATATAAATCGAATCCTCAGGTCTGAAGACTACTTTAGGGACATCGCCGAGCATCTTGGCGATGTCTTTTGTACTGTGGCCCATGATTCTCAGAAGGTCGGATGAATTGAAGCTTGTTATGGCCTTCATTATCACATTTCCGTCGGGGGCTTTGACATTTATCACATCACCATCATTGAAAACGCCGCTTACATCCTTGATTCCTGAGGGAAGAAGGGACTTATGACCTACAGTCAGGGCCTTTTCAGCGCCCTCATCCACGGTCACAGATCCTGATGCCGATGTGTTGTATATCCATCTTTGTCTCTGCGCAAGACGCTTTTCGGGCAGAATGTATGTTCCTATGTTCTCTCCCAGAACGCTGCGAATCAGGGCATCCTTCTCATAGCCTGAGACTATGATGGTCCCGCATCCGCCTTTTTGGGCAATCTGGGCGGCAAGGAGCTTTGTCTTCATTCCACCTGTGGAGAACGTGCTTCCGGCACCCTTGGCATAGCCAAAGACCTCGTTTGTCAGCTCAGGAATCTCATCTATAAGCTTTGCATCAGGGTCTGTCTTGGGATTTCCCGTGTAGACGCCGTCTATGTCTGTCATGAGAACAAGAAGGTCGGCATCAATCTTGGATGCGACATATGCAGACATTCTGTCGTTGTCGCCAAAGACATTGTTGATCTCCGAAGTGGAGACAACGTCGTTTTCATTGAATACGGGAACAACCTTGAGCTGAAGCAGCGTTGTCACGGCAGCTCTCATGTTGTTGTAGCCCGTTCTGTTGTTCAGAACGTTTCTGGTAATCAAAACCTGGCCGCAAAGCAGTTTGTGCTTTGAAAAAGACTCCTGATATGCCGTCATCAGAAGAGGGTTTCCGATTGAGGCGCAGGCCTGTCTGAGAGGAATATGCTTTACGGGGTTGTTGTGCTTCAGGGCTTTTGCACCCATTCCTATTGCTCCTGAGGAGACAAGAATCACGTTGTAGCCAAGCTCGATAAGATGCGCCACCTGGCGTGCTATATCATCGATTCTGGCCTTATCTATTCCGGTTTTGGAGGAAAGAAGGTTCGTTCCCACCTTCACGACAACAGTCTTGATTCTTCCCAGATCACGCATCAGATCAGCTCCTTGTGATGAAAGCTCTTTCCGTTTTCTCCGCTGTATTCGGCCACAGTCTGGCCGTCTCCGCACAGAATCCATTTCGTGGTCATAAGACCTTCAAGTCCCACAGGTCCTCTTGCATGGAACTTTGATGTGGAGATTCCGACCTCCGCACCCAGGCCGAACCTGAAGCCGTCTGCAAACCTTGTGGAGCAGTTTACAAACACATCTGCGCTGTCCACCTTGGCGATGAAGTAGTCGGCGTTCTTCTTGTCCTTGGTAAGGATTGCATCTGTATGATGAGAGCCGTGGCTCTGGATATGGTCAACAGCTTCCTGAACAGAAGAGACGACCTTGATTGCACATTCAAGACCAAGGTACTCGGTATGAAAATCTTCTTCCGTGGCAGGAACTGCACCAGGCATCAATGGCAGGGCAGTCTTATCCGCATGAATCTTCACGCCGTTTTCCGAAAATGCCTTTGCAAGCATGGGAAGGAAGGACGGGGCAATATCCTTGTGAACAAGAAATGTCTCAGTTGCATTGCATGCGGCAGGATACTGGATTTTGGCGTCAAGACAGACCTTCACGGCATCTTTTAGGTCGGCGCTTTTGTCAACATATGTGGCACAGATTCCGTCGGAGTGTCCTATGACTGGAATTCTTGTGTTTTCCATGACATGGCGCACAAAGGCGTTGGAGCCTCTGGGAATGAGAAGATCCACATAGCCTTCTGCCTTCAACAGTGTGTCCACATCCTCGTGGCTTTCAATTCCCATAATCCAGTCAGATCCGAATGAAAGGTCCTTTGTGGCATCCTTGATGATGGAAATCAGTGTTCTGTTGGATCTTGCGGCCTCCCGTCCTCCCTTGAGGATGACGGCATTTGCAGATCTCAGGGCAAGGCCTGCAATCTGAACCAGAGCATCAGGGCGGGCTTCGAAGATCATCCCTATGACTCCGATCGGAAAGGTTCTTTTTTCAAGTACAAAACCAGGATCAAGTTCACGCTTCTCGCGCACCCTTCCTATGGGGTCCTTCTGTTCGGAAAGCTCTGACAGACCCTTGGTCACGGCCTTCAGTTTATCCTCTGAAAACAGAAGCCTGTGAAGGATTGAATCGGGTATTCCTGATGCCTTAGCATCGTCCAGATCTGCACGGTTCTGTGAAAAAATAAGGTCTTTATTGGCTTTCAGGGCATCGGAGACAAGTTTCAGTGCCTTCTTTCTCTCTTCGTCGGATGAGACTGAAAGTACAGAGGCGCTTTCTCTGACTTTTGAAAATGATTCGAAAAGTTTTGAGTCATTCATGATCTTTTTTCAAGTTCCTCTGACTTTCTTGCTGCAGCGCTTACTGCAGAAATCACGGCAGATGCAAAGCCGCCGTCAGCAAGGGCTGCAACGCCTTCGATTGTAGTTCCCTTAGCGGAGCAGACCATCGTCTCAAGATCCACGGCATTTCGGCCTGTCTGTTTCTGAAGGTTTGCTGCACTGAGCATTGTGTCTGCGACTATGGAAAGAGCCTTGGGATAGGGAATACCCTCACGGACTCCGCCCATGGCCATCTGGTGCATGAACTCGAACATGTAGGCAATTCCGCTTCCTGAGATTCCGATGAATGCGGAAAAAAGATTCTCTTCAAGCTCAAAGGCAGAACCTACGGAAGTTGCAACCTCCATGGCATCCATTCTTGAACTCTGATCCAAAGCCTTTGAATATGTGACGGCAGTCACAGCATAACCGATCTTGGCGGCGATATTGGGCATGAAGCGGGCAACCTTGTCAGTACAGAGGTTCTTTTCAAGCTTTTCCAGTGTGACACCTGCTGCGATTGAGATGTAAAAATCCGGCTTCAGATCTGCGAGTCTGCCCCAGATCAACGGGAGGACCTGAGGCTTTACGGCGATGATCACGATATGTGAACCCTTGGCCTCCTCCATGGATGAAAGAACGGTGATAGCCTGTCCCTGAGCGACTCTCTGAGCACTTGGCAGATGGCTGTCATAAACACAGAGATCAATACCTTCAAGTCTGGAAAGTGCTTCGGAAAAAGCTCCTCCCATGTTACCTGCACCAATGACCGAAACCTTCGGTTTTGCACCGTTAATGCGTTCCATCTTTTTCCTCCGATTGAACTTTACCACAGAGCGCAAGAGCATGACAATTACAGCTCATATTGTAGTGTATCTTTTACTGACTATTATGTTACAATACGAATCTAAGGAGCTTTGAAATGCCAGATCTCAGAACATCGTATATGGGTCTTTCCCTGAAGAATCCGATCATCGTAGCATCGGGTCCTCTCACAGCATCAATCGACAGTCTTAAAAAATGCGAGGATGCAGGAGCAGGTGCCGTTGTCCTCAAGTCCATCTTCGAGGAGCAGATCAACTACGCCGCAAGCAAGGACGCCTCGGTCAATTCCGAATACATCCAGCAGTCGGACTTCCATGACGCATTCGGAAACATGGTCAAGGATTATTACGTTGACCAGTATCTCAAGCTTGTTTCCGATGCAAAGGCATCTCTGAGCATTCCCGTAATCGCCTCAATCAACTGCCTTCACATCGATTCCTGGTCAGATTATGCCAAGCGTTTCGAGGCCGTCGGAGCCGACGCTCTTGAGCTGAACTATTATCCCATAGCCTCACACGCATCTGTTTCCGGAGAAAAGGTGGAAAAGGAAGCTCTGGCATTCGCAAGGGCCGCAAGGAAGATGACAAAGCTTCCCGTCTCACTCAAAATCGGCTGCGAGTATTCCTCTCTTGCATCGATTATGACAGGATTCGAGAAGGAAGACATCAACGCTCTGGTTCTTTTCAACCACTTCTTCAGACCAGATATCGATATCCGCTCTGAGAAAACCTGTGCAGGCCAGATGCTCTCATCAGAGACCGAGTACTACGAGTCCCTCAGATGGATTGCCCTGATGGCTGCCGAGCTCAAGAAGACAGACCTTTGCGGCAACACCGGAATCTACAATGCCGATACTGTCATAAAGATGCTTCTTGCAGGAGCTAAGGCGGTTGAGCTGTGTTCTGTTCTTATGAAGAACGGACTTGGAACAATCGGAGGCATGCTCTGTAAGATTGAGCACTGGATGGATGAAAAGGGCTACAAGGCCTTGTCAGACTTCCGCGGAAAGCTTGCTCAGGAGAACATGACCGACGGCGCATACTGGGAGCGCACCCAGTACATGAGAACCCTGAATAAAGACAACTGAATAAAAAAAGCAGTCTGTTTCAAAGACTGCTTTTTTCTTAATTGTAAGTTTGTAATCAGTAGCCCTGGGCGCACATTGCATCGGCAACTTTCTTAAAGCCGGCTATGTTTGCTCCCTTGATGTAGTCCACAGAGCCGTCTTTCTGCTTGCCCTCGCGCACGCAGGCGTTGTGGATGTTCACCATAATCTCGTGAAGCTTGTTGTCAACTTCCTCAGCCGACCATGAAATGTGCTCTGAGTTCTGGCTCATCTCAAGACCTGAAACTGCAACTCCGCCAGCATTTGCGGCCTTGGAAGGAGCTACAGGAATCTTTGCTTCCTTGAAGACTGCAACAGCCTCGGGAGTGCATCCCATGTTGGAAGTCTCAATGACATACTTCACACCGTTTTTCACAAGAGCCTTTGCATCGGCTTCATTAAGCTCGTTCTGGTATGCGCACGGCATTGCAATGTCCACAGGAATGCCCCACGGTCTTTCGCCGGGGAAGAACTTGGCACCGAACTTCTTGGCATAGCCTGCAAGATCTCCGCTGTTTGTGGCTCTCATCATGAGCATGTAGTTCCATTTCTCCTCAGAGTTGACACCGTCCTCGTCAAGGACATAGCCCTTGGAACCTGAGATTGTGACGACCTTGGCTCCCAGCTGTGTGGCCTTCATCGCAGCACCCCAGGCGACGTTTCCGTAGCCGGAAATCGAGACCCTCTTGCCCTCGATCCTGTCACCGAAGTCCTTCAGAAGCTCCTGAGCATAGTAGAGTGCTCCGAAGCCTGTTGCCTCGGGTCTGATGAGAGAACCTCCCCATTCAAGACCCTTTCCGGTGAGGACACCTGTGTTTTCGTCACGGATGCGCTTGTACTGTCCGTACATGAATCCGATTTCTCTTCCGCCTACACCCACATCACCTGCGGGGACATCGGTGGAAGGTCCGATATGCTTGAAAAGCTCCGTCATGAAGGAGCGGCAGAATCTCATGATCTCATCGTCGGACTTGCCCTTCGGTGAGAAGTCTGATCCGCCTTTTCCTCCGCCCATCGGCAGTGTTGTGAGAGAATTTTTGAAAGTCTGCTCAAAACCGAGGAACTTGAGCGTTCCGAGTGTCACGTTCGTGTGGAATCTCAGACCGCCCTTGTAGGGACCGATTGCGTTATTGAACTGAACACGCCAACCTCTGTTGACCTGAATCTCATGATTGTCGTCTTCCCATTCTACCTTGAACTCCACGATTCTGTTCGGAACTACGATTCTGTCCAGAATCTTGTTCTTGAGGTACATCGGGTTTGCGTTGACTGTGTCTATGACTGATGCGACAATCTCGCTTGCCGCCTGGATGAATTCGGGCTGTGCAGGATTCTTCTGCTCAAGCTCTGCCATGAACTTCTTGTAATTGTACATAGGCCCCTCCTGAGAACTGGTAATAGCACTTTTTCAAGATTTTATTCAATAGGAATAATCGATGCATTTTATGCAAATTTATGCTTTTCATACGCGTTCTGTATGCGCTTTTTAAACAAAATTGAATAACGTTTCATTTTGTTGCATAATTATTATCGGCGTTATTTTGTTGTTTCACAAAAGAATGTCATGTAATTATGTTGCTGAAATAAAGACATAGTGTTTGCATGTTGCGTACAAATAACTTTTTTCATATTTTTTTCGTATATCAAGTTTTTTTCCAACTTAAAGCCCAAAAATGCCTTCAGATGATGTATATTATCGACATGGGTTTCGTGGAGGAGATATTCAGGCTTCTTGATCAGACAGATTCTACTCTGGTGTTCCCGACTGAGAACGCCGCAAGACACTGGCTTAGCATGTATGTCAGACAGCGCAGAACCAGCGTTCTTGCCTCCCGTGCAATTGCCCTGGATTCCTTTGCCAAGCTCTTTGCTCCTGTGGACGAGAAAAAGCCGTCCAACAAGTATCACAGACTGGCCTTTGTCGCTGATTTTCTTTCATCCCGTCAATCCGGCCTGAAGTACCTGTATGACGATGCCTTTTTTCCTTACAGGCGTAGATTCATTCCGTTTTTGACTTCGGTTCTTCCCCAGCTATCGGTTCTTGAAAGTTGCTCGGGCATTGGAAAGACTCTCTACAACGACCTTTCTATATTAAAAAGACGATATAAGGATTTTCTGGACAGAAACGGACTGTTCGAACCCGAGTGGAAAAAGCACTCTGCGGACTATTATGAAGGACAATCTTGCGACTATGTCCTTGTAGGCTATCAGGCCGATATCCAGATGCAGAAACTCATGGCTCAGCTGGGGGATATAAAGACATTACGTAGTCTTGATCTGAAAGACGGCAGGGCTCCTTGTTATGAGAATTACGCAACCCAGGAAGCGGAGCTTGAGGCTCTGTTTCAGCGCCTTCAGAGTCTGAAGAAAAAAGGCACAAGCGTAAGTGACATCATCATATCTACTCCTGCTTTTGACAGCCTCAGGCAGAGGCTTGAGAAAAAGGCCTGTGAATATAACATTCCTCTTTCATTTATGGGAAGTGTGGACATATTGGCGACAGTCCCCGGAAGGTACTTGAGTTCTCTTATGCAGTGTCTGAGCGAGCGCATGTCATTTCACAGCCTTGAGAGCCTGCTTCTAAACAGCGCGCTTCCATATCAGGACATGGAAAACAACCGCAGCCTTATCAGGTTCATGATAGACAACAACATTCAGGGCGGAAGCCTTGAGATGAAAGACGATGAGCTTTTCAGCTCGCTTTCAAGATGCGGTCTTACCAGGCAGCTTGAATTCTACAAGGGTTTCAAATCCGCCCTGATTTCCCTGAAGAAATCTTCAGATGTTGATGACCTTGTCAGGAATCTTCATGTGATCACTTCGCTTTTATTCTCAAATGACGAGTTCAACAATGCGCCGCATCAGGATTCCGATGTCTATTCCTTCATTCTTTCACAGCTGTCTGATATGGGAAGGACGCTTTCATCTCTGTCTATGAAGATGGATGACATCTTCGGCATCTTCATGGATCAGATTCAGAAGCTTTCATATGTTCCGCAGGACAAGAAGGCGGGAATCCGTGTGTACAGGTACACTCAGGATCCTCTTTTATATGTTCCTTATCACTTTGTCATAGGACTCAGCGATGCCAATTCACAGACAAAGGAAAGTGATCTGGATTTTCTTGAAGACCATGAGGTGACTTCGCGCGCCACATATGATGTCACACAGAAGCTGTTTGAATACTACGCTTCAAGCGGAGACAATGTCTTTATTTCCGGATCTGAGGCTTCTTATGAGGGCTCTTCAAGTGCCCCCACATACTTCATACTGAATAATGCTGTTGTTGAGAAAGACTTCACACAAGAGCCTGAGTTTGAGAAATCAGATGCAGTGAGCCTTGAATATGCATCAAAGACTTGCTTTGACGATTCGGGCGAAGATCTTGCAAAGGGCGCAAGCGGATTTGTAAAGGATCCCGATGCCAAGCCTCTTTCATATACGTCGATCAGTAACTATGTTAAGTGCCCTTACATGTCTTTGATGGAGGCAGATTTCTTAAAGGGTGCTCCGCAGTACTTTGAGCCTTCACAGCAGGACGATACCAAGATCGGATCTTTCTTGCATTCTGTCATAGAGGGTTTCATGAATCTCCATCTTGATGAGTTCCTTGTTCCTGAACATATTGATGAGTACCACAGCCAACTTGAAAAGACTATGGACAGGATGCTTGAGCAGAACATGATCTTTGATCCCTATATGAAGGCAAGCCTCAGGGGAAACTATCTTGAGCCTCTTAAGAATGTTCTGAATCTGCTTCTGATACCTCCTAAAAGCTCAAGAACCCGCGGTTATGTAGGACCATTCAAACCCCTGAAAAATGAGTTCAAACTGAATAAAAACCATTCCTATCTCGGATATATAGACACGATAATTATGGATGAAAGTGGAAAAATCCATCTTCTTGACTATAAAAAGGGAGAAGGGGATCCCACCTATCAGTTGGTACTTTACAGACGTCTGTACGAAGAAGATCCTCAGTTCGGAACAGACATCGGAGAGTGTCTTTTCTACAGCATGGGAAAGTCTTCTTTCAGGGGCTTCAATCCTGAAACTTGGCAAGTGCAGAGCCAGAAGCTTGATGAAGATATTTCGCGTCTGAGAAACGGCTTCTCATCAGGACTTTGGAATGCCACACCCTCAAAGGAATCGTGCCTGCACTGTCTTGACAGATCTTTGTGCAGAAGGAGGTTCAACCTGCAATGAATTTTGAACAGATAATGCAGAGCGAAGAATTTACTCCCAATGCAGAGCAAAGACCGATTATCGAGTCCGTGCGCAACACCGTAGTCTCTGCAGGAGCAGGTGCAGGAAAGACTGCGGTTCTTTCCTGGCGCTTTTTAAGGCTTGTCATGAATGAGCATGTGCGCCCGGATCAGATTCTGACTCTCACTTTCACCAAAAAGGCTGCGAACGAGATGCGTCAGCGAATCTATCAGAGGCTTCTTAAGGCCAAAGACAGTATCCCCGCTGACTCTCTTGACAGCTTCAGAAACGCAAATATCTCCACACTTGACAGTTTCTGCTCCCAGATTGTCAGAAGCGACAGCATCACATATGGTTTTTCCAGGGACTGGACCAACCTCAGTGACGAGGATCTTGAAATCCTTTCAGAGCGTCTTGCCAGAACTTTTTTATCTGATGCGCAGAACGCAGAGGAGGCTTCTCTTCTTTCAACTTTGGATATGCCTCCTGCGGTCCTTGAAAGATTCTTTAAGAAGATAGCCCGTCTTGTTTCTGTTGCAGAGGACTATGATGCCGACAGAATCAGTTCTGCCTTCCTTTCTTCCGTAAGAGAGATTTACAGAAAAAAGCGTGATGAGCTTGGCAGACTTCTTGATAAGCTGGGCCAGTACAATCTCAAGGGTGCGTTCTTGGCAAAATATGACAATATAAGAAGATGCTACGATGAAGAAAGCTTCGGCCCAGACGATTACCTCGGCCTTCAGGGTGTTAAGGACGAGGAGATAAAGGATCTTGTGAACAATGAGATAAAGCCTATTTTAAGCAAGGATTCAGGTTTCTATATTCTTCAGAACATAGCAAACGGTCCTGATCAGACATCTGTGCTTCAGAAAGCCGTCCAGAAGTTCGCCACTCTCATCAGCGATGAAAAAAGGCGCATGGGAGCTCTGACGTTCAAAGATGTGTCAGAGCTTGCCGTGACGGTACTGAGGGACAACATCCAGCTCAGAAACACCTACAAAAACCGCTACCGCTTCATAATGATTGACGAGTTTCAGGACAACAACAGCGTTCAGCGCGACCTTCTGTTCCTTCTTTCGGAGAAGACCTCGCTTGAAGGTACCAAGGGAAGGATTCCTCTTTTAGAGGAGCTGGATCAGAGCAAGCTCTTCTTTGTAGGAGATGAAAAGCAGTCAATCTACAGCTTCCGTGGGGCCGATGTCTCAGTATTCAGGCGCCTTCAGGAGGATATAGGAAGAAACGGAGACTCGCTTTCTCTTGGAACAAACTATAGAAGCCAGAAGAAATTAATCAATCATTTCAACGATGTGTTCTCACAGGTTCTCTGTGATTCTGAAAAGGACTTTGAGGCAAGATATACTCCAATAGCCTGCGGCAGGGAAAGCGATGGAACAGACTCTAAGATCATATTCTCCTTCTACAACAGAAGCGGCATAGAAGACGATGACATGGACAGCGGAATCCTTGAGGCCGAGGCAATAGGAAACTACTGTAAGCGCATCCTGGAGACGGATGAATTTCTTGTTGCAGGACAAAGGCCCAAGGCAGAGGATATAGCCATAATCTTCCGTTCATCCACAAACCAGATGAACATAGAAAAAGCTCTGAAGAGGCGTAACATCGGCTATCAGATAGCAGAGACCAGATCCCTGATGCTGGATGCCGTCTCAAGCGATTTTTATAGCCTTCTTAACATACTCCTTTATCCTGAAGACAGGCGAAGCCTTGCTGCCGTTCTTAAATCCCCGTTCTGCGGCCTATGTGACCAGAGCATCCACAATGTGATTGTGCAGGAAAAAGACGTTCTACCCATAGATATCGGGCGCTATGAACTATTTCTCTCATTTATGGAAGAACTCAGAAGAAATGCCTTCAGAATGACCATAGCCCAGGTTCTTCAGTTCATCTACATCAACGGCGGCTACAGCGCATACCTTAAGTCCAATGAGGACAGACGTACGTTCCAGGAGCATTATGAGTATCTTTTCTCCTATGCCGTTGATTTTGACAGCTCTTCAAAGACTCTCAACGATTATGTGAAGTTTCTCAGGGACAATCTGGGTACGGCATCGAAGCTTACCGAGACTACGGTCCTTCACAGCAGCAAATCAGGTGTGCAGATAATGACTGTACACAAATCCAAGGGTCTTGAGTTCAAGGTTGTGATCTTTGCAGGAATAGGGGGAAGAAGCCAATCCGATAAGGCTGACTTTGTTTTTGAATACGGCGGCAATCTTGTGGCCTCGGAGAACAAGGTTCTTCAGAAGATTCTTGATGAAGACCGAAAAGAGCGCGATAAAGCAGAGCTCAGGCGAATCATGTATGTAGCCATGACAAGGGCCAAAGACCATCTGATTCTGATAGGCTCCTATACACTCAAGGACGGAAATTACTCCATGACGGATGTCATGCAGTGGTATTCAGATGCAATCGGAATGGATTATCCCAACCTTAAGTGTCGGAATTCCGATGTGATAATTGAAGATGTATCCGATACTTCAAGAGTCAGTGGAAGCCAGAACAATACTGCAATGCAAGTTGTTATACCAACTGATTTTGCAGAGTTTAACACTAAAGAAAACCATATCTCGGTGACAGACATAAAGCAGTTAGGAAGAATGCCTTACGAAGTGAAAAATGCCGCACAGGAGATAAAGGGCTGCGAAGCCGACAATCTTATTGTCAAATATAACCTTCAGGACAAGTTCGGAACCCTGTGTCACCTTGTTCTGGAACATGTCATGAAGACCGGGAAATCAGACGATGTCACCTGTACTCTCTGTGAAAGCGACTCGGACAATGAAAAGCTTTTGAAGACGGCACGCTCTTTTGCCGATGGCTTTATGAGCAGCGATTTTTATAAGAGTCGGATAAGGTGGCATAATACCGAGGAAGAGCTCAGATTCTACACCACAACCGAAGAAAACGGAGATGTGGCCGTAGAAGGTGTGATAGACCTTCTTGTCTTCGGAGAAAAGACGAATCTTGTTGTGGACTACAAGACAGATACAATAAAGGATCCGGATGCCCACAAGGCACAGATTCTTTCCTACATCAAGGTTGCTGAGCAGATTTACAAAAAGCCATGTCAGGGCGTTCTCTTCTATCTGAGGGACTCAAGCGTCGGCCCTGTATGGAACAGTGACGGCAGTACAGAAGAATTATAGATTAGCTTGATAGAAAGGCGATTTAGGGATAGAGTTTTCTCCATGGACAGGATATTTGAGAACATGCCATTGGCAGAAAAACAGGTCGATTCGACGCAGGTATTCGACGGCCGTCTTCTTCACGTCTACAAGGACAATATCATCCTTCCCAACGGTCATAAAAGCACAAGAGAGTACATAAAGCACCTCGGTGCCGTTGCTGTTGTGGCCATGGATGATCAGGGCCGCATCGCTGTTGAGCATCAGTTCCGCTATCCGTTCATGGCAGAGCTTTTGGAAATCCCCGCAGGAAAGCTGGACTATGCCGATGAGGACCATCTGGAGGCAGCAAAGCGAGAGCTTCGCGAGGAGACGGGAATAGAGGCAGAGCATTATGAATACCTCGGACCGTTTTATCCCACATGCGCCTATTCCACAGAGGTGATTCATCTGTATTGGGCAACCGGCCTGAGTTTCGGAAAGCGTGAGCTTGATTATGATGAAAGCATAAATGTTGAGATGATGGACATAAAGAAGTTCGTCACCATGATCATGGATGGAAAGGTTCCGGACGGAAAGACCCAATCTGCGGTTCTTCAGGTCTGGGCCAGAATGAATAAAAATAGAGAGGATTAACATGGATTACGCAAAGGAATCACTTAAAAAGCACGCAGAATGGAAGGGTAAGATCGAGGTAATCTCGACTGTTCCCGTAAAGAGCTCCCAGGATCTCTCCCTGGCATATACTCCCGGTGTCGCACAGCCTTGTCTTGAGATCCAGAAGGACATCAACAAGAGCTATGAGCTTACAAGACGCTGGAATCTTTGCGCTGTCATCACAGACGGAACAGCCGTTTTAGGTCTTGGTGATATCGGTCCTGAAGCAGGAATGCCTGTCATGGAAGGAAAGTGTGTCCTTTTCAAGTCCTTCGGTAATGTCGATGCATTCCCCCTCTGTGTCAGAACCAAGGATGTGGACGAGTTTGTGAACACCGTCTACAACATCTCAGGATCTTTTGGAGGAATCAACCTCGAGGATATCGCAGCACCCAGATGCTTCGAGATCGAGCAGAAGCTCAAGGAAAAGTGTGACATCCCAATCTTCCATGATGACCAGCACGGAACCGCAGTGATTACCCTTGCAGGACTTACAAATGCCCTGAAGGTTGTCGGAAAGAAGAAAGAGGATGTGAAGATTGTCACATCAGGTGCAGGTGCCGCTGCAATTGCCACAGTTAAGCTTCTTCTGTCAGCAGGCTTCAAGAACATCACCATGTGCGACAGAAAGGGCGCCATCTACAAGGGCAGAGACGGCCTCAACTGGATCAAGGAAGAGATGGCTGAAAAGACAAACCTCGATCACAAGAAGGGAAGTCTTGCAGACATGCTGGTAGGCGCCGATGTGTTTATCGGAGTTTCAGCTCCTGGCCAGGTCACAACAGAAATGGTCAAGACAATGAACAAGGATGCCATCATCTTCGCATGCGCAAACCCGACTCCTGAGATTTTCCCGGATGATGCAAAAGCCGGCGGAGCAAAGGTAATTTCTACAGGACGCAGCGACTATCCGAACCAGATCAACAACGTTCTGGCATTCCCTGGAATCTTCAGAGGAACATTCGATGTCAGAGCTTCGGAGATCAATGAAGAGATGAAGGTTGCAGCAGCCGAGGCCCTTGCCTCTCTTGTCAGCGATAAGGAGCTTAGCGCAGACTACATCATTCCAAAGGCATTTGATCCTCGCGTGGCACCTGCTGTTGCAAAGGCTGTTGCAGAGGCTGCAAGAAAGACAGGAGTCGCACGTATCTGATTACTCAGCACATTTTCTTCTTGATATCGGCAAGGCGGTTCAGAGCTTCGTTCAGTGTCTCATCTTTTTTTGCAAAATGAAGTCTGACGATGTCATTGACGTTCTCTCTGAAGAAAGATGACCCTGGAACCGCTGCAACTCCGACCTTTTCCGTCATCTTGACGCAGAAGTCAACGTCGCTCTGACCTTTTTTAAGGTAAGGGCCGATGTTTGCAAGAACAAAGTATGCACCCTGCGGGTCGGTGTATGGGATTCCGATGCTTGTAAGACCGTCTGTGAAGATCTTCTTCATGTGGGCGTAGTGATCACCGAACTCCTTGTAGTAGCTGTCAGGGAACTCAAGGCCTACAACGGCGGCTTCCATCAGAGGGGAGGCAGCTCCTACTGCGTTGAAGTCGTGATACTGCTTTATTCTTTCCATAATGTGCTGTGGAGCTATGGCGTAGCCGAGTCTCCATCCTGTCACTGAATAGGTCTTGGAAAGGCTTGAGCAGCTGACGGTGCGCTCCCACATTCCCGGGATGCTGTTCATGTAGATGTGCTTGTTGTCTCCGTAGACGATGTGCTCGTAGACCTCGTCCATGATGGCATAGACATCGTACTTGATGCAAAGGTCGGCGATGAAGGTAAGCTCTTCTCGGGTGAAGACTTTTCCGCTGGGGTTGGAGGGGTTGCAGATCAAGATGGCCTTTACGTTGGGCTGCTTGAAGGCATCCTCAAGAACCTGGGGGTCAAAGTTGAATACAGGCGGAACAAGCGGGACAAAGATCGGCTCGCAGTCGGCCATGATGGTCTGTGCGTGGTAGTTCTCAAAATACGGTGAGAACATGATGATCTTGTCACCGGGGTTCGTAAGGGCAAACAGGGTGTCCACCATGGCCTCTGTGGAACCGATTGTGACGACCATGTCGGTCTCAGGATCCAGAGTGCGGCCCATGAAGTGTCCGGCCTTCTTTGCAAGGGCGCGGCGGAAGTTCGGGGCTCCCATGGTGATTGGGTACTGGTGAGGGCCTTGCTTGGAAACCTCTGCCAGACGGTCTGTCATTGCCTTGGGAGGATCAAAATCAGGAAATCCCTGAGCCAGGTTTATGGCGTTGTTGGCAATGGCGATACGGGTCATTCTTCTGATGACCGAATCGGTGAAGTACTGATTTCTTCTGCTCATTTCCTTCATATGAAAACCTCCGTAATCCCGTTGTCGAGTATAATATCGTTATTGTGAATCTCTTCCAAGTAGGAAGGCCTTCTTGTTCATCTCCAAAAACTTTGCAGGGACGCTTGTCTCAATGGCCGTAAGCCACTGCTCTTGTGTAAAGTCAAAGTGCTTTGAAAGCTTTCCTAATAAGGCAAGATTCACAGCCTTAGTGGAGCCTGCCTTCTTTGCAAGGGAAAGGGCATCGAAGCACTCGAGCTTGATATCCAGCTTTGAAAGCTTTTCTTCAAGATTTTCTGGATAGACTGCCGCACCTGTTATGACAGGCATGGGGTTGATCTGCTGGGTGTTGGTGATAAGAAGGCCGCCTTTTTTCAGATAATCCACATAGCGGGCGGCTTCCAGAATCTCGAAAGAGATGATTATGTCAGCCTGACCCTTGTCAATGACAGGGGAGAAGACCTTTTCTCCGTATCTTACGTAGGTGACGACGCTTCCGCCTCTCTGGCTCATGCCGTGGACCTCGCTGACTTTCACATCCAGTCCTTTTTCAAGAAAGAGCTTTCCCAGAAGCTTGCTGGCAAGAAGGGTTCCCTGTCCGCCGACTCCGACAATCATGATGTTTCCGGTCATTTCAGGCCTCCTTTGAGATTGCATTCTGTCTGCAAAGCTGGCTGCAGACACCGCATCCGACGCACTGGGTGGCATCAATTACGGCCTTCTTGTCCACGATGCTGATTGCAGGACATCCGATGTTCATGCAGGCTTTGCAGCCTATGCACTTTGAGCTGTCCACGCTGATGGGGCCAGGATGCTTTACTGTCTTTAAAAGCGCGCAGGGGCGTCTTGAGATAATTACAGAAGGCTCCTTTCTTCCCACTTCCTCTTTGATTGCCTTGTCACACTCTTCGAGGTTGTAGGGATCCACGACACGTACATGCTTGATTCCGATTGATCGGCAAAGAGCCTCAAGGTCTATCTTTGTGCACGGATCGCCTTTGAGGTTGAATCCTGTGGTTGGATTCTGCTGGTGGCCTGTCATTCCCGTTGTGGAATTATCCAGGATGATGACAGTAGATGCACTTTCATTGTAGGCGATGTTCACAAGGCCCGTGATTCCGCTGTGCATGAAGGTTGAGTCTCCTATGACCGCAACAGTCTTTAGACCTGCAGCACCTGCCTTGTTAAAGCCGTGAAGACCTGAAACGGAAGCTCCCATACAGATTGTGGTATCTGTTGCCATAAGCGGGGCAGTGGCTCCCAGGGTGTAGCATCCTATGTCTCCCAGGACGGTGAGCTTATTCTTCTTGAGTATGTAGTAAAGACCTCTGTGAGGACAGCCTGCACACATCACAGGCGGGCGCATAGGAATCTGATCCTCAAGTTTGTCGCCTGTCTGATAAGGGAAGCCGAGCTTCTGAGCAACCTTGTTGGGCATAAGCTCATCGATGTTCCCAAACAGCTCTTTACCCTTGACTTTTACACCGATTGAGTTGCAATGGGCCTCTATTATACCGTCAAGTTCCTCAACCACGATGACCTCTGAGACCTTGGATGCAAAGTCCTGAATCAGTTTTACGGGAAGGGGATTCACTATTCCCAGCTTCAAAACAGGGTATCTTGAACCGCAGACTTCCTTCACATAGTCATAGCTTGTTGAAGATGTGATTATGCCTTTGGAAGAATCGCTTCCTTTCTCGACTCTGTTGATCGGAGCGTTTTCTGCCCACTCTGTAAGGTCGGCTGTACGCTGCTCTACAACAGGGTGTCTCTTTTTGGCCATGCCAGGCATCATTATGTACTTTGCGATGTTCTTCTCATAAGGCTTGTCTTCCATCTGGATTCTGTCTGATGTCTCGACGATGCTCTGACAGTGTGCTATGCGTGTGCACATCTTCACAATGACAGGGGTATCGAACTTCTCGGAAAGCTCAAAGGCGAGCTTTGTGAAAGATAGAGCCTCAGATGAATCGGACGGCTCAAGCATCGGAACCTTGGCTGCAATGGCATAGTGTCTTGAGTCCTGCTCGTTCTGCGATGAATGCATTCCCGGATCGTCTGCTACGCAGATGACCATGCCGCCGTTGACTCCTGTGTAGGAGATTGTGAAAAGAGGGTCTGCTGCCACATTCAGGCCAACATGCTTCATTCCGCAGAAGCTTCTTTTTCCCGCAAGGGATGCTCCGAAGGCGGCTTCCATGGCAACCTTTTCATTAGGTGCCCATTCCGCATATATTTCAGGATACTTTGCGGCAAACTCCGTTATCTCGGTACTTGGTGTTCCTGGATAGCTTGAGACAAAGCTGCATCCTGCCTCAAACAGGCCTCTTGCAAAGGCCTCGTTGCCCAACATTAGTTTTTTCATGTCAACCTCACTCAGCTCATAATCTGCTGTTCTACAAGGTTTGAGACCCTGTAGCGTTCCCTCAGAACCGGCTTTTCAATCTTTCCGGTCGGGTTTCTGGGAACATCGGCAAAGATGATCTTCTTCGGTCTCTTGTACCTCGGAAGATCCTGACAGAATTCCTCTATCTCTTCCTGGGTGCACTTCATTCCGTCCTTGATTGAGATGATTGCAGCCGCAATCTCTCCAAGTCTCTGGTCCGGAAGACCTATGACTGCCACATCCTTGATCTTGTCGAATTTGCGCAGGTAGTCCTCGATCTGGACGGGGTAGAGGTTCTCTCCTCCTGTGATGATGACATCCTTCTTTCTGTCCACAAGGTAGATGAAGCCGTCGCTGTCGCGCTTTGCCATATCACCTGTCAGAAGCCAGCCGTCCTTGGTGAGGATCTCGGCTGTGGCCTCAGGGTTCTTGTAGTAGCAGTCCATGACACCCGGGCCCTTGACTGCAAGCTCTCCGACATCTTCGCCTGAGACTTCTGTCTTTCCGTCTTCCTTGACGATCTTGGCTTCCCAGAGGTAGCCCGGAATTCCTATGGCACCGACTTTCTCGACATTCTCGACACCAAGGTGCACGCAGCCCGGTCCGATGGACTCGGAAAGGCCGTAGTTCGTGTCATACTGGTGGTGCGGGAAGACCTTGAGCCATCTCTTGATGAGACTTGGCGGAACAGGCTGGGCTCCTACGTGCATAAGGCGCCACTGGCTGAGAAGATAGTCATCAAGTTTGATTCTTCCGCTGTCAATCGCATCAAGAATGTCCTGTACCCATGGTACCAGAAGCCAGACGATGGTGCATTTTTCCTCTGTGACAGTTCTGAGAATCCATTCAGGTTTGATTCCTCTGAGAATAACTGCCTTTCCGCCTGTCATCAGGCTGCCGAACCAGTGCATCTTGGCTCCAGTGTGATAGAGCGGGGGAATGCACAGAAAAACATCGTCCTTGGTCTGGCCGTGATGCTTCTGCTCTGTAAGGCATGAGCTGTAAAGGGCTCTGTGCTTGTGCAAAATAGCCTTGGGAAAGCCTGTGGTTCCGGATGAGAAGTAGATGGCCGCATAGTCATCCTGATCCAGGGCGATGGGAGGTGCATAGGTTGATGTGAAGTTCATGACCCTGAGGCAGTTTTCCGTATACGACGGGCCGTTGTCTCCGACGTAGAACATGGTCTTTACCTTGGGAATCTGGTTAGAGATGGCATCCATGCGCGCTGTGAACTCGGGTCCGAATACAAGAATCTCGACATCCGCAAGGTCCAGACAGTATTTGATCTCATCACTGGAATACCTGTAGTTCATGGGAACGACGATGCATCCGGCCTTCAGGATACCGAAATAAATCGGCAGATACTCAAGGCAGTTCATCATCAGAATGCCGACCTTTGTCCCGCGCGGGACTTCACGGCTTAAAAGCAGGTTCGCGAACCTGTTTGCCATGTGGTCGAAAGTCCTCCAGTTCATCTCCCTTCTGTAGGGCGAGTCCGTTGCGCTCTCTATCAGGCTGGCCTCTCTCCAGGTCACAGCCTGGTCTCTCTTCTCTGAAGGGCTTACCACGACAAGGGCCGTGTCAGAACCATACAATCTGGAGTTCCTCTCAAGGAAATCAGTGATAACCATAGCTTCCTCCCAAAATGAATCCCGGACTATTTGATCCGGGCTAAAACCAATTTCTCATTTAATAGAGATAAGGTCAACCTGAGAAAGGGGACTTTTGTAATAAATTACAACATAATGTTATTATAATAACAACTGCGACGACAGGTGAGGGCAAACAAAAAAGCTCCGCCTTGCGACGGAGCTCTGAATGAAGAACTGAAAACTCAGCTTGTCGGACCGACCTTTGAGTCGACATGCATTCCCATACCTGCGGTGTGGGCTGAAACCTCTGAAGCGAGGTACAGAACTGCGTTTGCAACCTCTTCCGGCTTTGCATAGCGCTTGTCCATTGCATAAGCACCGGCCAGAGCTGCCATAGCCTCGGCGTGTGAGAGCTGCGGGAAGAAGTCCTTCTCGATTCTGACCATCATCGGAGTGTCGACAGGACCCGGGCATACGTAGTTGACGTTGATTCCCAATGGTCCGAGCTCCAGAGCGACACACTTTGTGAGACCGGAGACTGCATACTTTGATGAAACATATGCGCTGTTGCCGGCTGTGGGCTCGTAAGCGGCTGCTGATGCTACGACAACGATTGCACCGGACTTCTTCTCGATGAGAGTCGGAGCTGCATACTTCATTGTGAGCATGACTGAGAAGACGTTGAGCATGTAAACCTGATCGAAGAGATCAAGAGTCATATCCTGGACAGGATGAGCCTTTCCCTCGTAACCTGCGTTCGGAACAACGATATCGATTGTGCCGAAGTGCTTCTTTGCGTTCTCGACGAAATTCTTGATATCCTCTTCCTTGGTCATGTCAGCGATGAAAGCTGCGACCTGATTGCCTGCGTTGAGCTCTGCAAGAAGAGCGTCAGCCTTTGCCTGGCTTGTTGAAGAGAAGGCAACCTTTGCACCCTCTGCGAGGAATCCTCTGACAATGGCGCTTCCGATTCCGCCTGTACCGCCTGTGACCAGAACGACCTTGTTCTTAAGCTTAAGATCCATAGTCCTACTCCTATTAACGATAATTCATAATAACTGTTGGAAATACTTCCTGTGAAAGAATATTAGTAAACTAATCTTTGTGTCAATAACAACAAGTTGTTCAAAGAGAATAAAAGATAATGTTCAACAGTTCACATAAATAGGTTTAGATGCGGATTGTCAGAACGTTCAGACCGAGGATGTTCTGGTACTCAATCTTGGAGGCAAGCTTGTAAACCATCCTGATTCCCATGTTCCTGGTCTCGTCCTTCGGATCGATGATATCCTTTCTTTCCTCGGGATTGAACGGAACGCAGTCATCCTTGATTCTGAGAATCACATCATCACCCTTGTGAACGACCCTGATTCCGACAGAGTGGTTCTTCTTTTTGTCCTTATGGAAGCCGTGGTCAACGACATTGCCGGCCATCTCCTCCATGAAGAGACCTGAAAGGTATGTTCTTCTCTCATCGATTTTCCTGGCTCTGCAGAATTCACAGACTTTCTGGGAGACATCAACAACCTCATCCATGTTTGTGATGGTTATCTCCATCCTCTCGTCTGCGCTTACTCCGAAGTCTTTGGGAATTACCATGACCTCGTCCATGTTGCGAGGAATGCGCCTGTTTGCGATGACAGCGTAAATCAGAGCTATCACAATGACTATGGCGCTGTTGAGGATGTTTGCAAGATAGAAACCTGTAACTGACATGAACGGCATGAGAATAAGCGAGAATCCTACAACACCGCCTACACCGTCAATCAGTGCATAGATCTGGTTTATAAGCTGCTTGCCTGAGGTCTGGGCATAGCACATGAAGTGCATCTCAACAACGGCAACAGGCATGACCATGGACATGAGTCTCATTCCCTGAACCGTCAGTGCGTACACCGCCTCTTGGGGATTGTGGAAGTAAAGGTTCGTAATAGGCTCTGCAAGAATGACTATCACGGCGACAATTGCCGTCATCAGAGGCAGGCTGCATTTGAACATGTTGCGCATGATGTCCGTGAGAGTCTTTCTGTCCTCCTCTCCGATTGAGACAGCCATGAGCATTCTGGAAACGGTCATCATTCCCACAGGGATGGCCCAGAAGAGGCCTAAGAATGAGTTTACTGTGGCAACGGCCGAAAGACCGGTGGATCCTGCATATTTTGTGATAAGCCCGTTTACGATAAGACCCCTGACGGCCTGATAGATATAGGTCAGGGCTCCTGCCGCTCCTGTTACAAATATGGCTCCTATATCAGCGAACCTGATGCCTGAAAGCCTGAGCTTGAAAATGGATTTTCCGCTGGCAAAGAAGGAGAAGGCGACAAGGAAGAACGACCAAAGTCCTACTGAAGAGGCCAGAGAGATTCCGAAAGCCTCCATCTTAAGAACCACAACAAAGACATAGCTTGCAACCAGGTTCACAACAATGGATACGATGCTGGCAGTGGTGGTCCTTTTCATCTTGTTTTCCAAAGAAAGGAATGCTGAGAACTGCTGACCCATCAGAAGCGGCAGGATTCCGATTGTCTTTCCTATCACATACTGGTTCAGATACTTCAGAACCTCGGGATCCGTGGTGAAGATTCTGAGCCACCCGAACATGACGGCCAGAACATGAATGGCGATGTATATGGCTGAAATCGTCAGTGCAAGAACCAGATCCGATGCGAAAACGCTCTGGGTGTGGTCCATCTGGTTGGCACCCATGAATTTTCCGCTGAGAATCTGAGATCCGCAGACCATCAGAAAACACAGTGATGTGATGAAAAGGTTTATCGGAAAGTATAGTCCGATGGCTCCCATTGCAGCGGCTCCGACAGAGTTCGAGGCAAAGAGGCTGGATACCATATCATTCAGAGGTGATATGGCAGCGAGAAGTATCTGAATCGGCAGAAGCCTGAAGAATGTTCCTGTAACAAGATTTCCTTTGTGTTTGACATCACTCATACATGTTTTCCCTTAGATAGCAAATCCCGTTCGTCATTATATTATAATTTCAGCTTCCATGCACATTCAAAATAATATCTTGGATAAAACGGTGCAGGGAAGTTATCATTACAGAAGGAGGAGCAGATGAGTATTCACATCAATGCCAAAGAAGGGGACATTGCAGATCGCGTCATAATCCCCGGAGATCCGCTTCGTGCAAAGTTCATCGCAGAGAACTTTCTGGAGAATGCCAAATGTTACACCACCGTGCGCAACATGCTGGGTTTCACCGGAACATACAAGGGTAAGAGAATCAGCGTCCAGGGTACGGGAATGGGTGCTCCGTCAGCCAGCATCTACATAAACGAGCTGATACAGTTCTACGGAGTAAAGCGCCTTATCCGCACAGGAACCTGCGGCTCAATAGATCCGAATCTCAGAATCAAGGACATTGTCATTGTCCAGGCTGCGGCTGCCGACAGCGGACTGAACCATACAAGATTCGGAGTCAAGGGTGTGGTGTTTCCTCCTGTGGCAGATTATGAGCTTCTGCGTGATGCAGTGGATGTCTCTAAGAAACTCGGCTACCAGGTAAGGGTTGCAAGCTGCTATTCCGGAGACCTTTTCTATGATGACTTCGGAGAAGAGAAGGAGAAGCTTCTTCTGAAATACGGAGTTCCGTGCGTGGATATGGAAAGCGCCGAAGTTTTCACTGTGGCTGCAAGGTACGGTGCCAAGGCTCTGAGCATCCTGTCGGTCAGCGACATGGTTTTCGAAGATCTCAAAGTCGGCTCAGAAGAAAGAGAGAAGTCATTTACAAAGATGATGGAAATAGCTTTAGAGGCAATCTGAGATGGGAATGAATGTCTGGGTTGTCGGCGCTTCCAATGTCGATGTGATTGCAAAATGCCGCGACAAGGTCATTGCCGCGGACTCCAACATAGGAACTGTTGAAAAGGCCGCAGGCGGGGTGGGGCGCAACATCGCCTCTGCCCTAAGGGCTATGGGATTCGATGTTTCATTTCTCACGGCCATAGCCGATGATGAATACGGACACCTCATAGCCTCAGGACTGAAAGAGGAAGGAATCAAGCTTTGCTCAGAGATGCTAAGCGGCCCTGATGACAGGACCGGAGTTTATTGCTGCATCTTTGACAATGACGGAACTCTGGTTTGCGCCGTCAATGATATGAAGATCAACGAACACATTTCTGCCTCTCTTGTTCTGAAGCACAAAGATGCCCTGATTTTCAGTGATTATGTTATAATTGATGCAAATCTTCCAATTGAGACCATCAAAGCCATAGCTTCTCTTGATGTGAAGCTTGTTGCGGACTGCGTCTCAACTGTCAAGGCGCTGAACCTTTCGGATGTTCTGGAAAACATCTTCCTTCTTAAGGCAAACTTCTTTGAAGCCTGCGTTCTTGCAGAGGTTCAAGGCGTTGAGCCTGATGAGGAAGGCCTTCAGACAATAATGGAGGCCCTGGTTGCCAAAGGCCTGAGAAGGGCGATAATATCTCTTGGCGGCAAAGGTGCCTTCTGCTATGAAGTCTCCGGAACCGGAACGCGCGGCTACGAGTCTCCTGTGATAGACGGCCTTGAGGTCGTATCTACAAACGGATGCGGTGATGTCCTTCTTGCGGGATTCTTAAGAACTCTTGCGGACGGACTTCCTATGGAAGATGCCATGGACTACGGCCAGATGGCATCAGGCATCAATGCCCGCAGTATGGTGGCTGTAAGCCCTGAATTGAGCTACGAGCTTGTAAAGAAGAGGATGGAAAAATGAACAGATATCTTGATCTTACCGATGAAGTGAAAAACGCACTTGAAACAGGAAAACCGGTCGTTGCCCTTGAAAGCACAATCATCAGCCACGGCATGCCTTATCCCAAGAACGTAGAGACTGCAGTCTCCGTTGAAAATGTCATCAGAGAGAACGGTGCTGTTCCCGCAACGATTGCAATCATCGGCGGAAGGCTCAAGGTGGGTCTTACACCGGATCAGCTTGAGTACTTCGGCAAAAAGGGCACAGCCATTACAAAGGTAAGCCGCCGTGACATTCCGATGATTGTCGCAAAGGGTCAGGACGGAGCCACAACCGTAGCCGCCACGATGATGATTGCCTCCATGGCAGGCATCCAGGTATTCGCAACAGGCGGAATCGGAGGAGTTCACCGCGGAGCAGAGACCACAATGGATATCTCGGCAGACCTTGATGAGTTTGTCAAAACACCCGTGATGGTAATCTGCGCAGGAGCCAAGGCAATTTTGGATCTGAATCTTACAATGGAATATCTTGAGACCAAGGGAATTCCTGTTTACTGCTACAAGACAGACGAGCTTCCCGCATTCTACACAAGAAAGAGCGGAATCAAGGCTCCGTTCAGAGCAGACAGCCCTGAAGAGCTTGCCAAGATCTGGAACACCAAAAATGACCTGGGCATCCAGGGAGGCTTCATCGTAGCCAACCCCATTCCCGAAGAGTTCAGCATGGACCCGAAGCGCATTAACGCAGCCATTGACCAGGCAATTGCGGAGATGAACAAGCTTGGAATTCACGGAAAGGAGACTACCCCTTATCTCCTTGATAAAGTCCAGAAGCTCACAGGCGGAGACAGCCTTGAGTCCAACATCAGACTTGTCCTGAACAATGCCGCTCTTGCTGCAAAAATCGCTGCAAGCATAAGGTAAGGTCTTTCGTATCAACCACGACTTTCACGTCTACGTCTCCTTGCACTCTTTACGATCGATTCAACATCATCTTCTTTAAGACCGGATTCCTGAGCCCAAGATGCCACTCTATTCAAAGTTTCTCTGAATTCTTCCAGAGATGGAACTTCCAGAGGCTTGAGAATGATGACGCTTCCGTCTGTGTATGCGGCCAGTTTTGTTCCTGTTTCTATGGACATTTCCCTTCTCATATCAGAGGGGATGGCTATCTGGCCTTTTGATGAAACTGTAACAACCTGTATACTCATTTTGCGCCTCCCATGTAAGAAATTCTTACTTAATTATTATCATATCAGATTACGAAGGTCATGCCTACATTGCTGTTTATGATGCTCATCACAAAGACCTTGAGACACTTAAAAGAGTTCTGAAAAAGTATGCCTCGGAGAAAGATTACAATCTTTTCCGATAAAGTTTCAAAATAATTTGATAACTTTTTCGACTTGAGCCCACAATTCAGACATCCACCACAATGATTTCTGAAAAACAGAATGTCTTGAACGGAATAGCCCAGCCGGAGATTCCGGATGTCACTATGAATGTGGTCTTGTCTCTGACTTCAGAGCCGTACTCGCGGTCATTAGCACCGCTTAAAAGTCCGATGATTCCTGCCGGGAATATGTGACCGCCGTGGGTATGGCCTGAAAGCACCAAATCAACTTCAGAAGCCGCCTCGTTCTCATAGTCGTTCGGCTGATGATCCAAGACAACAGAGAAGATCTTTTTGTCCAGATTCTTTGTCAGGCTTTGTATGTCGGCTCTTTCGGAATCTGATCTGTCCTTGCGTCCTATGATGCAAAGCCTTCCGTCAACAACAACGCTCTGATCTTCTAGAATCACGACGTTGTTGTCCGTAAGAGTCTTTCTCAGTTCTGATTCAGAAAAGTCTCTGTATCTGAAGTATCCGTCATCATGGTTGCCGTAGACATAATATACTCCGTATCGTGTTTTTAGCTCCCCAAGAGCTTTGCAAGCGCGGATCATGTCCTCTTTTTTGCTGTCGTCGTCCACAAAGTCACCTATTATCACAACCGCATCAGGCCCAAGGTCCTGGACTCGCTTCATCTGGCGGGCAAAGGCCTCGCCGTCCAGCGTTATGCCAAGATGCGAGTCAGAGATTCCCACAATGCGAAGACTTTCTCCGATATTCTTGTCTGTCTTAACGCTGTATTGTGTGATTGAGATATTGTGGGCCATGACCCATCCGATAGAAAGGTATATGACTGTGACAGCAATCGATATAAAGTTCTGTAAATCGTATCCGGTCTTTTTCTTTGAAATCCTGCGGTAAATCAGAAAGGCGATGTCGCAAATGAAGAACCCCAGTGCAGCATGAATAACAACAACCAAAAATGTCGTGACGTTGAAACACAAAAACAGGGCAAGGGGAGAGACTGCAAGAAGGCAGACAATCCATGAAAGAAGCCTGCTTTTCTCAGATAGCCTTCCAACAAATGAGAACCTGTGTATCCTTGTCATCAGATACAAAACCAAAAGAGATCCGATTGCTATTCCTATGCCGACTATCAGATTCCACATATCACCCAATAATAATGGAAAAAAAAGGACCGCCGCAATTATGCGACAGCCCCGCAAAAGACATTTGAAAGACAAAGGGCAAGTTTTTTGTCTATTGAAGAAAACCTCGATTTAGATTGATAATCCTTCTGAAGCAGGGGTCGTGAAATGAGTCTGAGACTGATTAAACTTACAAGAGAATACAAGGACAAGCTCATTGAAATGATAGAGGAGTGGAGGGCCGACCAGACTCAGAACCACACGAACTGCTCTCCATGGGCGATATTCAGAAACAACTGCTACGACTTTGACTATTATATTGAGCATCTTGAGAACAAAAGCACAACCGACGGCTGGGTTCCCGATTCTGTTTTCTTCCTTCTCGATGATACCACCGACCGCCTTCTTGGTGCTGTGGACATCCGCCACTACCTGAACGATGCCCTTTTGAAAGATGGCGGTCATATTGGTGACGGCATCAGACCCTCCGAGCGCAGAAAAGGCTATGCCACCAAGATG
>ONWV01000046.1 GCA_900321635.1 uncultured Spirochaetaceae bacterium
CGTCTGATTGATGCAAACAGGCAAAAGCGTATCTATAATCAGAGCAAGCTGAAAAAGCGCATCCTGACTCTGAAGAAGAACCTTATCAGACAGACAATCAAAGTCCAGGATTTGGAAGACAGTGAAAAGAGAAAACTTGTCTTTGAGTATCTGCCGTTCTTTTCGGCAGTCAGAGCCTATCTGGGGATACTTAAAACCTCAGGTAAATGATGGGAAGCAATGAAGAAAGTTAAGAAGCTTTTTATTTATCTTTACGCTGTAATCAAACGATTGATTCTTCTTCCTGTGGCAAAGTTGAAATACGGAGGAAAACAGGTTTGGCTTGTCTGCGAGCGGGGTACTGATGCCAGGGATAACGGGTATCATATGTTCCGCTATCTTCGTACTGAGCATCCTGAGATCGAGGCGTGGTATGTCATCACCAGAGATTCTGCGGATTTGAATAAGATTGCCGGATTGGGAAACATTGCCTTTCGGGGATCGTTGAATCATTGGCTTTTATATATTCGGGCGAAAATAATACTCACTGCCTTTGAACCTTATTATTGTCCCAGCGGAAGTTACAGGTTTGCTCTGGATGTGAAAAGGAAGAATCGACAGAAGGTTGTGTTCTTACAGCATGGGATAATGGGGGTGGATGTTCCGCTTTACTATCAGGAGAGGTCAAAATTCGATCTGTTCATATGCGGAGCAAAACCTGAATATGATTTTGTATCAAGTCACTTCCATTATACAAACGGAGAAGTTCGATACACCGGTCTGGCACGATTTGATGCATTGCATGATTTTTCGGTGAAAAAACAGATTCTCATCATGCCCACATACCGTAAATGGTTGGAAAAAATGACTGAGGATGAAGTTTCGAAGAGTGAATATGTAGTCAGGTGGAATCATCTGCTGTCGAATTCGGTTCTCTCAGATATAGCGGAAAAATACGATATTGATATCATCTTCTATCCCCATCAGCTGATGCAGAAGTTTGTCGGATTATTCACATCTCAGAATCCGCATATCATCATAGGGGATAACCGCAGGTACGATGTTCAGCCGCTTTTGAAGGAATCCGCTCTGCTTATTACGGATAATTCCAGTGTTCACTTTGATTTTGCCTACATGAGAAAGCCTGTAATTTATTATCAGTTTGATGAGAAGGCATTTGAAAAGCATAATGCACGCGGTTTCTTTGATTATGGAACGATGGGTTTCGGTGAGAAAGTACAGGATGAAAATGAACTGCTGTCTCTTATAGACGGGTACTGCGCAAATGAGTTTAAGGTGAAACCTGAGTTCGAAAAACGTATCGAAGGATTCTTCCCTTTGTATGATGCCTGTAATTGTGAGAGAATATACCGTGAAATCAGAGACTCTTTTCTGGAGAAAAAAGGATGAAATACCTGCTTGTCAGACAATGGAGATTCTTATTTGCGAATTTGGCCTACCGTTTATGTGATAAAGACCTCAGGCACAAAATTGACTGTGATGTATCCAGGTACCTGAAGTGGACAGAAAAAATGAAAGGAGTGTCCAATATTCAGCGCTTTGACTACTGTTTGCTCGATTATGTGGAATTCCGTAATGTTTTCTACTACAGGATTCAGCACCACCCTCGTCTGATAGCCTTTTGCAAGATTTTCCTCAGACCTGCTGATGCGGTTGTAATCAGTGGTGAGATAGGAGAAGGGCTTTATATTTCCCATCGTGTAGCGACAGTCTGCCCAATGAAGGCAGGAAAGAATCTCCGCATCGGCCCGGGTGTTGTAATTGGCAAGAACAGGGGAAAACGCCCGTTTATAGGTGATAATGTCTATATTGCAGCCAACGCCGTTGTTGTAGGAGGAATCCATATCGGTGACAATGTTATCGTAGGTGCCGGAAGTGTAGTTACAAAGGACCTTCCCTCAGACGGTATTTATGTTGGAAATCCTGCCAGATTCATACGAAATATCAATGATTCTCCCGAATTATTGGACGAGATAATGTGATATTTTCCTTTTAATCAGAACAATTACCTCCGACACACCTAAGCTTGTCAAAATACAGGCCGCCATTACGACAAACGCCGGAAGAAGCAGCATGTCATAGAGCAGCGTTCCCAAAAAAGCACAGCAGAACGGCTGATGCCAAAGGTAAATTGTGAGTGATTCCTTTCCGATGAAAAGGAGAAAAGCGGATCTGACTTTATCAAGCAGCTTTCCCAGAAGAACCATAAGGCCGGGAAGAAGAATATCTGCAGCCAGATAGACGGCAAAGCGTGTCCAGCCGGTTACTCTCAGCGAGTTGCCGGAAAAATCTGAGAAATACTTTACTCTGACTGCTATGTAAACAATGGCCAGGATTCCCCAGACCCAGGCAAAAGCATCCGATATCTTCATGTCCGCCATCAGAATTCCGATGCAGAAGACAGGAAGGTAGAGCGTAATGTATTGATACAGGCGCCACCAGTTGCCGAGAAAAACATAGTCTCTCAGAGCCAAGGCTACAACAGATATGGCAATCAGACAGATACAGGATACTGTGATGTTTCTTCCTTTGGTGATGTAATCTGCAAAGCTCACAACAATTGTGATTATCATCAGAACCAGAAGGAACCACAGATGATAGGCCCATACGTTGTTGGCTTGTAATGCGGACAGAAGATACATGCCGAGCGGCATTCTTTTAAAACCGGCTTCATCAAGAACCGTCTTCAGGGCAGGAATGGATATGGCGATGTTAAAAGCCAGATAGATGAAAAAAGTGTAGAGAATCCAGTATGGGAACTGGCTTCTCAGACGTCTTTTCGCAATCAGAAGGGGAGCTTTTCCTTTGTTTCTTGAAAGCCGGTAGGCATAACCTGAAAGCCAGAAGAACCACGTCATGTGGAAGATATAGATACTTCGGTAAAGAGAATCCAAGGCAGGGGAGGAGATGCGCATCCTGTCAGTCATGCTGTGTCCTATAAGGACAAGAAGCATGGCCACTGCCTTTGATATATCTATCCAGACGAGACGTCCGTTCTTCTTATCTTCCATCACTTTAATAAATATCGACTATGACCAGCTCCGGTGGATTGTTAACTCTGGCCGATCCTCCCAGACCGCGGCTGACTACGACCCATGTGTTATTGACACGGGTCGCGCCGTCAGCCAGTTTCGGGAAATAACCTGCTGTGGGATGGTAGAGACCTCCCTTGCCGGGGATAACTACAACTCCTCCGTGAAGATGACCGCAAAGTGCCATATCGACATTGCTGTCATATAAAGCCCCATCCTCGTAGAAATATTGCGGATAGTGGACTAGAAGCAACTTGTAGTTCTCCTTTTTGATATACCTCTGCCAGAATGTCTGAGTGTAATCAGCATCAATTGCATTCGGGTTGGCGGTCAGCCCTCCGATATCAATGAGATTTCCCTTTACGTTTATTGTTTCATATCTGTTGTGGAGTACATGAACGCCCATGGCCTCAAGATCAAGATTCACTGTACTGGTCTGTTTTACCCTTATGACCTCTTTTTCGTGGTTTCCATAGCAGAAGTAGACAGGTGCAACATCAACAAGCTGTCTGCAGAGAGTCAGAAGAACAGAGTAGTCGGTGGCATCCATATCCAGCATATCACCTGTCATGGCAATCAAATCCGGCTTCAGGCGGATGATTTCATTGACAAGCTCACTGTTATTCTCTCCGAATTCCTTCAGATGAAGGTCGGAAAGCTGAACGATTCTGATCGGGCCGTCGATTTTGTTGTCATCGATTTCATAGAACGTATCTACGAAATGCGAGTCGTCCCAAAGACGCAGGACTGTGAAAATAGCAAGTCCCAGAATGAACAGTACAAACGCTATTTTGTAAAGCTTCCCTCTGAATTCAGGGTCTTTCAGTCCCAACTGTTTTTTTACCTGAGGCTGTTCTTCAAACGATTCATCTTTTTTTATCTCTTCGCCCATGTGGATCTCCTCTCCGAATCCGGGATTATCTTTCTTACAAGTGATTCGGCAAAAGCTTCTTTGTCAGCAAGGACTATTGCCAAAGGTAATACATGCCATGCAATCTGCGGGCAGTATTTCTCAATAGTGTTATCTGTCATGAATGTGACAAACATCAGCAGTGCAATTCCAAAATAGATTCTGGCAGCTCTGAGTGAGTAGGTCTTCTCAAAAAAGGTGTAGGTCAGGACATATGTCACAAGACACCACAGAAGGAACATCGGCATTCCAAGCTCTATGTAAAGACGCAGGGCATCACAGTGAAGACGTCTGTTTCCTGTTTTTTCAACAACTTCAAGGATTTTTGATACTCTTCCGAATCCCAGACCCATATATGTCGGGCTGATAGAGTAGTACGGCTCTACATGACCGTACAGTCGTTTTCTTCCCATCAGGTTCAAACCTAAAAGATCTGTAATCTCAAACCAGATTCCTGTTTTTATAAGGATGACTATGGTGAGACTTAAGACGATGAGTATGGATCCTATTGCAATTGTGTAGTTGATCTGATTTCGTTTGCTGAAAAGATTGGCTACAACTATGTAGAGCACTCCTACAGCCACAGCAGGCAACAGGATTCTCTTAAGACCTGTCACAAAGTAGAAACCCAAAGCCAGGATATAGAACTTGCGCCAGTGTTCATCCTTTCCTGCTGCTATGTAATAGGCTAAAAGGATTCCGATTCCGAATGTCAGGTCCTGAACCTCAAGTTTTCTCGAAATAGTATTATCCGCAGAACCTGCCGACATAAGGAATTTGGCGAATTCAGTTATGGTTGTCATCACGCCGTAGCGCCTCATGACATCCAACAGAATCAGGGTATTGGCCATGATGAAGCCCAAGGCTGTGTATTCAATCGCCTTTTTGCCGAACATCGCTCCTGCGAAAATCAGCATGGAAAGAAGCAGAAGCTGATAGAGGGCAAGAGATGAACCTCTGAGAATAGATGCCAAGGATTCTCTCTGCCATACCCAGAGTGCGATTGACCAGACAACAACGATTATGTTCGGAATCATCTGGAATGCCATGACGTTTACCGATGTATTAAGCCTTGATGTATTTCCGCTCACGAATAACCAGGCAAGACCTAAAACTATGATTGCACCATAAGCAAACTGCGTGACAAACCAGGGTATTTCAACAAGGTGAAAATACCCTTTGAGATTTGAGACGGCGATTAAACTGGCGTACATAAACCCGACAACCGGGCTTGCATACCTGCTGTTTGCTGATGAAGCCATCAATTACTCTCCGTCGATTATTGTTGGAGCGCTTCCTTCTTCCGCAACAACCACGTTCTCGATTCTCAGCTGAGACATTGCCATTGAGACAAGCTCTCTGATTGTTCTGGGGCTGTTTTCCGTTGCAGTGGAGGTTGCAATCTTGTATCTGATCACAACACCGTGCTCACCGCGGTTGAAGTCAGCAACCGACCTCATCAGAACATTCTTGAAGAACGTGGACCTTGCCACATCACAGCTTGGGAACAGACCGATGAATGTGAGGCTTCCGTTATATCCAACAAAACCGAACTGCTCTGCGCTGTCCTGAATATGGGTTGCAAAGACGCGGAGAACTTCGTTTCCTGCATCTCTTCCTACGACTGCATTTATGTCATTCATGTTGGTAAGAGAAATGACAATGACGGTGAAGGGGACAGGAAGCATCTTGTTTCCGTACTTCTTTATTTCCTCATCACACTTCATGCGGTTAGGCAGGTTGGTAGTCGGGTCTGTGTAGAAGTGGTATTCGACAAAGTCGAGGCTTCTTCCAAGGACAACGGCAATCAGGACACCGATTATGAAGAATACTATTACAATCAGAACTGTGTAGAGCTTGACGTTTACAGTCTCCTTCACAAAGACAGTGGAGCGCACCTTGATGCTCTTCATTGCCTCGATCTGGATGTTCTCAGAAGCTGTCATGCTCATAAGCTTGTCTAGGGCTCTGAGTTTTCCTTCGATGAAGGAAATCAGATCTTCTACCTGAATGATACTGCTGCTGTCCACAGTCAGCTTGACTTTGGGGTCTGATGTTGTGAATGCGGAGAAGACATAATCGCAGTACTCATTGTCCGCTTCTTTCTGCTCTATTTCCGCTCTGAGTGTGACATAGCGGTTCAGGACATTGTCGTAGGTGTTTACGCTTTCCTGCTGGGGAACTGCTTCTTCATCATCTGTATTGAGGACGGATCTTACAACGTAGTTATTTCCCGAAGACTGCAGGAATCCTGTATCTGTTGTGTCGCTGCCCCAGTGATAGAGCATCGTCTCCTCGTTCTTCTTCTCGTAGTTCTTCAGCATGGACTCGGCAACCGCAAGAGCTTCCTTGTAATTCTGAATTGCAAGGTTGTTCTGATTCTTTCTGTACTGGTAACGTGAAATCAGAAGCTCAGAGTCGGACGTGACATGATTTTCAAGAATAGTGGAGTACAAAGAGGGCAGGTAGACTGTGTAAAGGAGGTTGTATTCGTTATACAGGTCCTGGAAACTGTAGCCTGAGGCTGAGGATCTGAAAGTGATACCGGAATCAATGACCTGTTTAAGATAGTTGATATCCGATGTAATGAAACCGTCTATGACTTCTGCCCATTCTATGTAGTCGTAGTTAAGATTCTGAAGTGATTCAACGCTGTTCGGAACCTGGGAAACAGACATGTACTTTGTTGAGAACAGCTTGATGAAGCTGTCTACAATTGCTTCCACAACCTGACGGGCGCTTGAGGCAGACTCATTCTTGGCTGATTCATAAGAGACGATGTACTGAGTGGGAAAGAATGTGTAGCTGTTTCCCTTTGCCCACTGAGCTGCCTGTCTTGCGGAATCTTCATCCGAGATGACAGCCGAGACGCTGGTCCGTCTTCTTACTGAGTCTACGCTGTCGCTTCGGCCAATACTGTCGAGCGCATTCCAAATAACTGCAGAGGATTTTATTTCCGCAACATCAATCGCATCACCAGATGGATAAAGACCTTTTTTCGCATCGGCATTGGTGAATTCAATCATCATGGATGCCTTGTAAGTCTGATTCGAGGAGACAATGTAGAAGAAGATTACTCCGCTCAGGACGGACAGAACTGCAATCAGCCACCACCACTTACGGATATAACGTGAAAGTTGGAATTCTCTCATCATACCTGCTCTTCCTCCTTTCTGAAGACTGTGGCAACGACGCCGTACCATGCGGATGCAACCAGTCCGACAAGCAGAGCAACCAGAGCTGAAGTCTTGATTCTGTAGGCGGAAGAGATGCTGTCTTCAGTGATGTTGAAATAAATTGAGTTCTTGAAACTGGACTCTTCATAATCATGAAGGACCTTGCCGATTCGCTGAATGAGCGAATTGACGCTCTGTTTCATTTCACTGATCATAGTGTTTGCAGTGATGTACTTCTGAATGTCTGTCTCAGCTGAATAGGTTCTTTCAATGGCCTTGTCAATGAGCTTGAGCTCCTCAGTGTTTGTCTCAAGTGTCTTTGCAAAGTCCATTGAAGAGACGGTAAGATCATCCATACCTGTGCCTGTTCTGGTCATCTGAAGGCCGTTTGTCTTGTTGTAGACCGGAATCATGACGAATGTGATCATTGCCTTGTCATACATGCTCAGGGCATCCTGACTTATTTTATACTGTGCCTCGTTTTTTTCTGCCGCCTGACTGATCAGGAAGCGTCTGTAAGCAAGCTTGTCTCTGTATCTTTCAGGATTGCGGAAGAGGTTATTATTTGTAACATATGCTGTGTACTTGTTCAGATAAATGTCTCTGAAAGATGCTACAGAATCTGCGAGAGAACGGAATGTCTCTCCTTCAGTCTGATAGTTATAGGTTCCGCTTTCTGTCTGCATGGCTTCAAGATAGGTGATTATGTTGTCAATCTTGACTTCCATGATGTTGGCGAACTCCACATACTCCCAAGCCTCTGTCTCTGACCAGTCAATATCAAGAACACCATCGTTCTTTCCATAGTGATCCAAGAAGTAATTCTTGTAAGTCTGAAGAATTATTCCCAGCATTGATCTTGCGCTGACTTTCTTGGGAAGGTACTTATTTGTCAGAGAAATGGCGTACTCTGTGGCAATATACATCTTCTTGGGTTCCTGGGAACCTGATGATGTCACAGAAAGGCTTTTCTTCAGTTGATCCAAGCTCAGCTCGCCTTCAAGGCCTGCAAGAGAGATTGACTTTGAAAGAACCTCATCGCCCGAAAGTTCGTTGATATTGAACCTTGAACCGTTCGGATTAAGACCTTCGTAGGCGTGCTCATACCTTAAGACAAGCCTTGCGGTTACAGAGTCTTCTGAATGTAGACTGCTGTGAATTGAGAATGCTGCAAAAGCCACAAACATAAGGAAAAAAATCCAAAGTTTTCTTTTCCAGATTTCCAATATTACGTAGGTAAACTTTTTTCCACCGTTTTGGTTTCTATTCGCCATATGCTTCTCCAATGTCACTTAATCAGGGCGTTGAACTTTTCCATTACAACGTCCGTAGAAAAACGCGACATACTCTCCTCACAACCCATCTGTATATTTTTATATAAATCTTTATTTGTGTAAAGTTCACATAAAATTTCGGCTGCCTTGTCATTGTCCCTGAAAGGATAGATGAATCCGTTCTTGCCGTTGTCTATGACTTCGCTGTTATAAAGCCAGTCATTTGCGATAATCGGGATTCTGGCACTGAAGGCATCCAAAGCCGTTCCTGCAAAGCATTCGCACTCAAAATATGTGGGAAACAAAATTGCAAAACAGCTTCTGAGAGTCTCGACCGTCTGACTGGATTCTCTGGCTCCCATGTACTTTGCAATGCCGTTTGCTTCTTTCAGGGCCTTGTCCAGCTCATCTTTGAAATCATCGTACATCTTTCCGTAGATTTCCAAAGTGAACAGGTTCTGTTTGCAAAGAGCATTTGCTTTCTTCACAATCTCAATGGCATCCAGAATTCCCTTGTCCTTTGTCACACGGGAGTAGGTGCAGACTCTGACAGGCTTTTCCTTCCAATGGTCAAACTCTACAGCAGGAACATAGTCACGGCAGTTGGGAAGATACTGGGCTTTCTTTACTCCCAGATCCTGCAGTTCCTTGGCAAGCTTTATTGACTGGACATGTGTTCCGTCAAAGGCTGCGATGTACTTTGTCAGAGAAGGTCGTCTCTTTAAGACTTCTGCAAGATCTCCTCCTGTGACTATGTACTGGATCCTTGCCTTGTAATGCCTGTTTAAGACCTCTGTCACAGGGGCGAAGATCTCTATGTTCTGTCCCGGCATGAAAAGAACGTTCTCACATTCCCTCAGGGCTCTTTTTATGTTTGAAAGAACTCTGAAAGGATGCTTCTTGGCGCTGTCTATGTTGGCAAAGAGAACCTGGTCTTCTCCGTATCTGTCTGAAAACCATTTTCTGAGAGTTCTGATCTTTACAGCCTGGCCTGTGGCAAAGCGAGCTCCGCTTCCGGCGACTCCTATGATTCCTAGTTTCTTCTTCTTATCCTTCACAATCCGTTCCTATTTCATCTTATCCGCAAGAGAGGAGAGAACACTGTCAGAACTGAATCTGACGGCGCTTTCTGCGCAGCCCTGCTGTATCTTTTTGTACAATTCAGGGTCCCTGTAAAGCGAGACAAGGATTTCTGCCGCCTCATCGGTATCTCTGAACTTGTACAGAAAACCGTCTTCTTTGTTACGTATCACTTCTGAATTGAACTTCCAGGTGTTTGCGATTATGGGTGTGCGTGACAAAAACGCATCAAGAACCGTTCCTGCAAAACATTCGCCTTCGTAGTATGTGGGAAAAAGCAGGGCGAACTGTTTTCCCAAAGTAGTCAGGGTCTCGTCGGCATTGCGGGTCCCTTCATAGCTCATTACATCACTGTTTTCCCTGCAGAGCTTTTCAAAGTCATCCTTGTAAGAGGGGTCCACAGCCCCGAAGACATCAAGGAAAAACACCTTCTTCTTCAGAATTGCGTTGGCCCTGTTCACAACAGCGGCCGCATCGGAAATTCCCTTGGACTCCGTGACCCTGGAATATGTGCATACATGAAGGGGCTCTGTCATATCCTTGTTTCCGTCAAGGTCCACATAGTCGCGGCAGTTGGGAAGATACCAGGCATTCTCAAGGCCTATGTCTTTCAGATCGCGTACAAGACTTTCTGTCTCGGCGCATACTGCGTAGAACTTCTTGGTGGCACGTCTAATGTAGCTGTGCTTTTTAAGAAAAGTTGCAAGCCAGCCTCCGATGACTATAAAGAATGTCCTTCTGTGAAAGAGTCCGTTGATGGCTGAAACAAGGCCGGGGAAAATTTTGACGCCATGAGGGGCGGGGAAGATCATCACGTTCTCACAGCCTTTGATTGCCTTAAAGACGTGCGAGACAAGGGCGAACGGATGCTTTTTCCAGCCGTAGGTGTTGACTATGACTATCTGGTTTTCGCCGTAGCGGCGTTTCATCCAGTCTGTGATAAAGACTGTCTTGACCGCCTGGCCTGTGAGATATTTGGGTCCTGTGCCGTACTGTCCGATGATAGCTAGCTTCTTCATTCGGCACCTTTGAGGGATTCTTTGTAGACGGTATCGTATTCGACCATCTCTCCGCGGTAGACGCGGATCATCTGCTCAACCGCAAGGTCCCAGCTGTATTTTGATGTGATATAGTCGGCCGATTTTGCCTTGTAGCCGTCTACGGTCTTTGGATTGTCCAAAAGCATCTGGAGCTTTTTACGAAGGGCTTCTACATTGCCTTTCGGAAACTTCTCGGCGTAGTTTCCCGTGACCTCGGTATTCTCAGGAATATCGCTTACAAGGTCGCAGCATCCGTATGACATTGACTCCAAAAGGGTGTTTGCCATGCCCTCGAGATTGCTGGGAAGGGTGAAGATGTATGCATTGCTGTATAGCTCGGCGGTGGTGTTTCCCTTGACCTGTCCGATGAACATTATCCTGTCATCGCCCTGGGCCATTTCGGTGAGCTTTTTGTAGTAGCTGTGGTTGCTGTCTCCGCCTGCTATGACAAGCTTTTTGTCAGTCTTGCAGCCTCTGAAGGCCTCAATCAGATAATGAAGGCCCTTCTCAGGTTCTACGCGGCCAAGAGAGAGGATGTAGCTGTCTTTTACAAGACCCCAGTTCTGTGTGATCTCGTTTGCGCTTTTTTTCTCAGGTTTTACTATTCCGTTTGCAAAGCACAGGACATCCTTTCCGTACTTTTCCTTCACATACTTTTTCATGTTCTGGGAAAGAACAAGACACGCATCGGCACGCTTTACTGCAAGGCGTTCGCCTTTTTCAAGATACCACTTGGCAAAGCGGCCCCATTTGTCACGCTGGCTGTCAAAGCCGTGTATGGATGCCACACAGCGCTGGCCGAAGAACTTGGCAAGACCTATCATCACACAGGGACCCGAGGCTCTGTAGCTGATGACATCATAGTGCTGGAAGATTGCATGAATTGTGGCAAGGAATGAATAGATCAGGACACCGAAGCCTCCGTTGGGAGTAGGGACCGTGACGATTTTCACTCCCTTGTATTCCTTGAGTTTCTTCTGGTTGTATTTTTTGCCGTTGATGTTGTCGCTTCCGCGGTTGTAGACGGTGACGCTGTGACCCAGCGCCACCATTCTTACGGCATGTTCTTCGACACCTTTTTCAATTCCGCCTTCGTTGGACGGAATTCGCTTGTGCCCGATTATCGCGATTTTCAGGGATTTTTTGGTAGACAGGTCCTTCTTCATCAGACGGCGCCCTCTCTCTTGAAAAGCACGACCACTGTTTTGAACAGGATGCTGGCATCAAGGCTCAGAGACCAGTGCTCTATGTAGTAGCGGTCCAATGCTACAATCTCATCAAAGTCGGTGATCTTGCTTCTGCCGTTGACCTGCCACATTCCGGTAAGGCCCGGACGGGTGCTCATTCTGATTCTGTGACTTAACGAGTATCTGCTCCATTCATCCTTCGTGGGCGGCCTTGTTCCGATAAGGCTCATGTCGCCCTTGAGAATGTTGAAGAACTGCGGGAACTCGTCAAGGCTGGTCTTTCTGATGAAGTTTCCGATTCCCTTCGGATTTCCGTTCTTGTCCTTTTTCTCGCTTCCGATGATTCTGGGATCATCATCGATCTTGAACATCAGGCCGCTTGAGATCTTGTTCTGCTTCTCAAGCTCTGCCTTACGCTTTTCCGCATCAAGATACATGCTGCGGAACTTGTACATCTTGAAGACCTTTCCGTTCTTTCCGATTCTCTCCTGTGCGAAGAAGGCCGGCCCCGGAGACTTTCTCTTTATCGCGGGTGCGATGAAAAGATAAAGAATACCTGTGACGATGCAGCCGAAAAATCCGCAGATTATGTCAAACAGTCTCTTTACGGCAAGATCAAAGGCCGATGCGAACTTGACGGAGGAGGTGAGGACATCGAAATAACCGAATCTGTGGATCTCGGTGAAGTTCTCCATGAAAGAGTTTGTGTAGTTGACCGTGATTCCCATGTTCATGAATATGTCAATGAACTCCTTGGGCATGGGAATGTCATCCGGCTGGACAACAAGAACCTCATCAATGTAGGTATGGTTGATTTCCTGAAGGGCATCGTTGTCAAGGTATGTGACCAAGATATCCATGTCATCGAACTGACCCGGCAAAATCGGGTCCATGGTGAAAATCTGTGTCAGCGTGAAGTCCTTGACTGAGTTGGCGTTGAAAAGCAGCTCATAGGTTCTTCTGACAAGTCTGGATGACGTGATGAGGATGATTGCTCTTTTTTTCTGGGCTCTTTTTGCTCTCAGAACCCGTTTTTTGTTGAGGGTTCTTCCGATGAGATCAAGAACGACAAATGATCCCATGACGGATGCAAGCAGGATTCGTGATGCAGAGTCCGTGCTTTTTGTGACAAAGAAATAGAACAGCGCAATCAGCGTCGTTGCAATGGCAAAACCCAGAACTCTCCAGATTTCCTGGAAGAAAGATCTTCTGACAATGGAAAAGTAATATCCGGCAAAAGGCATCACTGCCAGCTGGCACATGGAAAGGACAGCTGCCTGGAACCCCAGAGAATGGTTTGTATAGGGGAACCAGATACCCCTTCTGATATAGCAGACCAACATCAGAGCAAGCTGAAGACAGATGGCATCAATGATTATGAAATCCCAGTGCCTCAGCCACTCCTGATTTACTCGTTTCTGCACTATGTTTCCTCCCAACCGTCTTATTTTATATCTTATATATTAGGGCTGTCAAATTTAAGTTTATTTATTTTTAGTGCGGGTATGGGAGGGCGAAGGTATCACAGTGTCTTTCTGACAAAGTCGATGAAAATCTCATCCGCCATGGGAAGCGGCTTTCCTTTAAGCCATACGAAAAGATATTCCACATAGCGGCCGGAATTGACTATTTCCTTTGCAACTATCTCCTGGTTAAGAACATATGAGGTTTTGGGGAAAATGCTTATTCCCACGTTGCATCCTGCAAGGGCGGCAACATCAAGATAGTTGTCCATCTTGCAGACGATCTTGG
>ONWV01000069.1:0-7494 GCA_900321635.1 uncultured Spirochaetaceae bacterium
GGTTCAGGGGCTCAGATGTTATCTGAGATGAATGCCTCAAGAACGGCCATATTTGCACCGCCGACACGCTGGGCAACAGCCTCTCCGCCCTTGAATATAATCATGGTCGGGATGCTGCTGATACCGAACGATTCAGCGACTTCCGGGTTCTCATCAACATCGACCTTGCCAACTTTGACCTTGCCTTCATATTTTGTGGCAAGCTGGCCGACGATCGGTGCGATCATTCTGCAAGGTCCGCACCATGTTGCCCAGAAATCAACCAGTACGGGGATGTCACTCTCAAGAACTTCTTTTTTGAAATTCGAACTGTTAAGGATGACTTCGCTCATATTTCCTCCGATATACCAATAATAATCACGCACTTTGAAAAAGGAAAGCCGACGGACCGCATAAATGAAAAATCGTCCAAAAAAGTGCATAAATCAAAATAGTGGGAAAGTCTATTGAAGTTAAAATATTTTTTCATAGTTTTTTACTGTTATGAGCTTGAATTTGTATAACTCTTATACAATCGAAAAAAAGTGTAAATCCTTACAAAATAAGGAGTTGACAAAAACACACCTCGGACCTATAATCAAATTGTCAGATGGGAAAAGAAGTGACAAATCGCTTCAAAACCAAAGACAAAAATGAAAAAATTTTTCAAAGGAGGAGAGCATGTCCGGTGAAGATAAAGCAAAAGGCTTCTTCGGTTCGAACCTTGATTCATTAAAAGCCTTCGAACGCCTCAAGCTATATATTAATGACATTTGCCCTGATGCTGTGATTTCCATCCAGGGATCACTTCTGGCTTTCAGAACCGCAGCCGGGTTTGCCTATATCTCTCTTCCTGCCAACGGCGAGTCCCCAGTTCTGTTCAATCTTGCCGTGACGAACAGAAAGAAGATTCAGAGCACCAGGATAGACAAGGTTGTTCAGACCGCTCCGGGATCCCGCTCCTATGTGTATCACATCAGCATCAGGTCGATTGATGACATAGACAATGAGATAAAGAGCCTTGTAAGGCAGTCGTATGAGTATTCCAAGCTCAGCTATGCTTGATGTCCAATAATTAGTTTCTCTTGTTATCAAGGGGGTGCTGGAGGTTCTTCAGCACCCTCTGCCCTTTTTTTCAAAAAGTTTTCCGAAAAACCGCAATAAAAACAGCACTTTTTCCCAATAGAGAAATAAGGAGGCTGTCATGAAGAAAGTCTTTTTTATTTTGTGCATTCTCTTTGCCGTGGCGCTGGCGGTTCTTACACTGCTTCTGGGATGCTCCCAGGATGTGACAGTATCAGAGGTTTTCAACGCCTTTGCCGCAGCGGATGATACTGCGCCTGTTTTACTTGGGGCATTCTCTGAGTCAAGCTCCACCGTGAGGCTGGACTTCAGTGAGCCGGTCAAGCTGTACGGTCATTATGTGGGGCAGTATTCTGCACGATCTGAAGGAAAGAGCATCTACATAGTCCTTCCTTCCACACTTGAGCCGGGAGTTACGACCCGGATATCAGGAAGAGTCAGAGACTATGCCGGAAACACCTGCGGCTTTTCAATCCAGGTCTGGGGTCTGAATCCAAGGCTCCCTAAGATTCTTATCAACGAGTTTACGACAAAGGGAACGGAAAAAAGTCCCGACAGGACGGAGCTCAGAATCCTTGAGGACGGAAATCTCAACGGAATGGTTCTGTACGGCGGAGCTCCTGATGACTGGGATGTGAAATATCTGTTTCCGGATATGAATGTCAGAAAGGATGATCTTGTTGTCATCTGGTGGACGGAAGAACTTCCTCAGGATGTTGAATCAAAAGGCGGGGTGATAAACATATGCGCATCCTGTGCAGAAAATCTCAGTTCCAATAACGGAACACTTGTTCTGTGCGAAACTCCATCAATCGGAGCCTGCATAATCGATGCCGTAGTTTACTCCAACTTCAGTTCAAGCTATCAGGGATTCGGAACAAAGGGGGCCCTGCAGAGGGCGCAGTGGGTCATAGAATGCGGAGCCTGGTCAGGCGATGCGCTGGACAGCACATCGTCTACGGCAACAAGATCTATAAGCAGATTTCCGGACGGACGGGATTCAGACAGCGCCGGTGACTGGTTCATAACAGTGACGGGAGGCTCCACATTCGGAACGGATAACACAAGTGAGCCTTACAGTTGAAATATCATACGTGTTTAAAATATAATATAGGCCATGAGCATAGTGAAACCGCATAAGCTGGGCATCATCACAGGCCCGGGGTCGGAGTACCTCTCCGGTAAGGTTGTAAAGCATCTCAGAGGTCTTTACATAGAGCGTTATAACAAGCTTTCTAAGAATCTTGCATACAGGTACGGAATGACTGAGGAGGAAATCCTCAGACAGGTCACGTTCATGGATGATCTTGGAAACAAGAAGATTCCGTCAGGCAAGTGCCCCACGGAATTCATCTGCCCGAATTTTGACATTCCGGTCAAGTACACAAGATTCCTCAACGGTGAGGTCAAAGCCGAGATCATGGAGCCGGTGAGGGGAATCAGAATCTACATCATCTACGATGTCACCAACGATGTCCCCATGAAGATCAACGGCTGTGAGGAGCCGGTCAGCTTCTCCGTCAATGACCACATCATGATGCTCTTTACCATCGTCAATGCCCTGAATCTTGCAGGAGCGCAGAGCGTGACGCTGGTTCTTCCAACATATCCGTATGCCAGACAGCACAAGAAGAGCTCAAGAGAGGCTCTGACTGCAGCTCTGTTCGGCCAGATGTGCGAAGGTCTGGGTGTTGAGAGAATAATCACGCTGGACATCCACAGCAAGGAGATAGAGAACTGCTTCCGCACGGTCCATCTTGAGAACCTGCACGCTTCATATCAGTTCCTTGTCGAGCTCAAGAAGATCATCGACATTTCCGATCCGGATATCACGGTTGTGTCACCTGACGTAGGTGCGGTATCAAGAAACAAGTTCTATGCCCAGATTCTGCACAGGCCGCTTGCTATGCTCTACAAGGAGCGTGACTACTCAATTGTCACAACAGGTGCCAAGAACACCAACATCAAGAGCATCAACCTTCTCGGTGACGTGAAGGGCAAGACAGTCATCATGGCCGACGACATGCTCGCATCCGGCGGAACCATGCTCATTGCAATGAAGTATCTGCGTGAAAAGGGTGCCAAGAAGATCATCTGTATCGTCAGTCTCCCGTTCTTCAACGGCAATGCCATTGAGACCTTCAATGCCGCCCACGAAGAGGGGGTCTTTGACTATGTCATCGGAACCAACGCCGTCTACCACACCGACAACCTCTTATCAAAGAAATGGTTCATCCAGACCGATGCCAGCGAGCTCTTTGCAAGAGCTATCAACCGCCTGCATCACGGAAGAGCCATCAGCCCGCTTCTTGACAACAGGAAGATCGTCCAGAGACTTGTCGATGACGTTCAGAACGCCGCATTGGCAAAGAAGCAGGACGCAGAAAAAACAACCGAATAAGAGGGTGGTATGGATATATCCAACAGAATCAGAGGTTTTCAGGCCTCTCCCATAAGAAGACTTTCTCCATATGCAAGAGCTGCGAAGGAGAGGGGAATAAAGGTCTATCATCTCAATATCGGTCAGCCCGATATCAAGAGCCCAGTAGAGGCCATTCAGGCCATCCATAACTATCCGAATGAGATAATCGCATACGGAGAAAGCGATGGTGACATGGAGCTGAGAAAGGCTCTTGTGAAGTATTATCATGACAACGTGGGAGTTGATATCTCCGTGGATGATGTTCTGATCACCACAGGAGGTTCCGAGGCCATTCTGTTTTCTCTGATGACCCTCTGCGACCCGGGCGACGAGGTCATTGTCCCCGAGCCTTACTACACCAACGTCCATTCGTTTGCAAGAATGGCCAATGTCAGCATCGTGCCGGTCACAAGTCTTCTCGAAGACAACTTCGCCCTTCCGCCTCTTAAGACGATTGAAGAGAAGATCACAAGCAAGACCCGCGCCATTTTGCTGAACAGTCCCAACAACCCGACAGGCCACATCTACAGCCCCAAGGAGCTTGAGACCATTTTAAAGATGTGTGAAGATCATGACATCTTCCTCATTGTGGACGAGGTCTACAGGGAGTTCTGCTATGACGGCCTGTCATTCACAAGCATCCTAAAGTATGAGCAGTACTCGGAACGTGTGATCTGCATCGACAGCGTCTCAAAGCGTTTTTCGATGTGCGGAGCCAGAGTAGGTGCACTCATCAGCCGAAACCGCAACGTAATCAGAGAGACGCTTAAGCTCAGCCAGGCACGACTCTGTTCACCGACTGTGGAGCAGCATGCATCCCTTGCGGCTTTCAGCGCCCCGCCTGAGTATCTTGAGAATGTTAAGGCCGAGTACGAAAAGCGACGTGACTTCATAGTAAAGAGCCTTCATTCGATTCCAGGAGTCAGATGTGCAAGACCCAACGGAGCCTTCTACCTGATTGCCCGTCTTCCTGTAGAGGATGCCGAAGACTTTGCAATCTTCATGCTCAGAGACTTCAACTACAAGGGTGAGACTGTGATGCTTGCTCCGGCTGAGGGATTTTACGAAAGTAAGGACCTTGGCCGTGATCAGGTCAGAATCGCATACGTTCTGAATACCGATGACCTTGCAAAGGCATGCACATGCCTGAAAGAAGGCCTTAAGGCTTACAATTCAAGATCCAACTGAGTTCAGACCAGATTCAGTATTTCCTCGGGCTTTGAAATGCTTCCCTTCTCATCGGAGGTGAAGCCAAAGCCCCAGTTTACCTTTATGCAGTCACATCCGGCCTCTTTGGCACCGCGTACATCGGTGTCGGTATCTCCGACAAGAACACATTCCTGAGGCTTAAGGCCGAGCCTTTTGAATCCTTCCTTGAGAAGGGCTCCCTTTGTCATGGTTCCCATGAGGTCGATTCCAAGCTGCTGTGAAAAGTACTTGTCCACACCAAAATGTTTACACATTGCCTGGACAAGGTCCTCGTTTTTCATGGATGCGATTCCAAGCTGGTAGCCGCGCTGTTTGAGGGTCTCAAGTACATCAAGGATGCCGGGATAGAATTTTGCAAGAAAGCGGCCCTCACGCATGTAGTACTCGTGATAGGCTTCGCAGAGTTTTTCCACGGTATCTTCGTCTTTCACGCCGAATGAGAGCCTGAAGCAGTCACCAAGAGGAGGGCCTATGAAGATGTTCCACTTTGCATCGGATGGAATCTCAACTCCAACCGTTTCCATTGCATAACGGCCTCCGCCGAAGACTCCTTCGGATGTGTCCATAAGCGTTCCGTCGAGGTCGAAAAAGACTGCCTTGTATTTCATTTGGTTCTCCGCTCGATGATTCTGTCTCCGAGCTTTTCAACTATCTTCCATTCCCAGTCAGTGAAGCTTGATTTTGAGATGCGGTTGAAATCCGCTTTGACAAGCTTTCCGCTTGAGTCATAGGACAGCTCAAGGGAGTTCCAGTTGTCCTTGGATGAGGAGTACATGACGGCACCGATGTTTTCGCGCCTCTGGATTTCCTTCATCGGATCCTGTGACTGCAGGAAAACCGCCACAGAGATGTTGGTCTCAGGTATGGTGAACATTTTGTCCTTGCCGTCAATCAGCCAGGTTTTTCTTGCAAGCTCAATGACTCTGACAATCTCCTTCTGGTTTTCAGGTGTGCAGTTTGTCAGATACTGAGTTATAGGATTATTCCTTGACGGAGAGAAGCTGAGAATCTGATCCAGAAGAGGAAGAGTGGCAGGTGCCGGCTCTGGTTCGGGCTCCGGTTCGGGCTCCGGCTCGGGTTCCGGCTGCTCCGGTTCCGGCTCTGGTTCCGGTTCTGGTTCCGGCACTGGAGTTGGTTCCGGATCCGGCTCCGGCTCCAAAATGACTTCAGGCTGCTGCTCTTCTTCTACAGTTTCCTCTTCCTCAAACGGCGGGAAGCTGTCATCCTGCTCATCGTCTGTCTGTTCTTCTATCTGGTTTTCCTCAACTTCGTTTTCAGGCTCAGATTCTTCATCAGAATCATCCAGAATATCGAACAGAGATCCGCTGTACGGGTCCTCTTCCTCCTCCTGCTGGCTCTGCTGCTCTGTCGGTTCTTCCTCATCTTCATCGTATGCATCGGACAGTTCTTCCTGCTCCTCAAGCATAGGATCCGGGGTAAACTCATCTTCGTTGGCCTTATCAAGGTACTCGTAGGTATCAGGGCTCACCAGGGCAGTGTAGGGCTCTTCATCGTAGTAGGAATCGTCGTTGGGATTGGCAGGCTGGATACTCTCATCAGGAGTTTCCTCCGTCTCCTCATAGACTTCGTGTTCTTCACCTTCATCTTCAGAAGCCGGAGTCACGTCTTCCTCAAACTCGTCGGGGAATTCGTATTCATCAGTTTCAAGATAGGCCGAGTCATCATCGGTTTTCAGAGAATCTTCTTCTTCTGATTCGGATTCTATCTCATCGCTCTCATCGAACGGGCTGTCATCGCTTTCTTCGGAATCCGGAATTATCTCTGGAATCGGCTCCGGTTCAGGTTCCGGCTCTGGAGCCGGTTCGGGCTCGCTTGCAGGCTCTGGCTCAGGTTCTATTTCCGGAACCGGTTCTTCTTCAGGCTCTGGTTCTATTTCCGGAACCGGTTCTTCTTCAGGTTCAGGCTCAACTACTGGCTCCGAAGGGGCTTCAGCCTTAATCTCGATGTTCTCTGTGAGATCTGATATACGCTTGAGACAGTAGGATGAGACGAAGCTGTAGTAGGTGTTTCCGTATCTGATGAACGGAGTATCAAGATAGGTTCTGCATGAACCGATTATTCCGAATCTGGACTCGGGAAGCTCATCATCGCGCCTTGTAGGAGCCGAAAGGCTCTGACAGACTTCAATCGGGAGATTGCAGTGTTTCAGGACCTCGAAATCAGAGAACTCGTTTGCCTGTGAGTTCTCCATCTCAACCAGCTTGAGGAATTCGGACCCGATGGCATCGTTCTTGAAAGGAAGGGGGATGTCGGTGTCGGGGAAGATCTGGTCATGGATGGCCTTGCGTTTTTCAACCATCTGCTCGGAGGCGATTTTGCCGCGTGCTATGTCCAGCAGAAGGTAGTAGTCCAGATATTTCATGGTGGCTTTCACGTTCTCAAGCATGAGGCGGTGAAGGTTGCGCACACATTTTCCAACAGCGGGATTTTCTGCATCGGTGGGGGCGAAGTAGGCCTTCTTCAGAAAGGCTGTGGAGTGGAGGAACACTATCAGGCAGTCCGTGGCCCGTTTGGACATATCGTCCGTGTTCAGCGAACTACGGTTGATAAGAAGATGCCTCAGGAGGCTGGCTACGTTGAATCTGAGAGATTCCTTCAAGAGCTCAGTTCTGTACATCTCGATGTAGGATGTCTGCTGGCTGATGTTTTTCTGCAGCTTCTCTGCAGAGATGTTCGTCATGTCCTTCAGGTTCCATGGAAGAAAACAATTCATCGCACACTCCGTAACTAGAAGTATTACACATTAAAGTTGTTTAATGTAGCACCTCCTTTGTTTTTTT
>ONWV01000069.1:7545-14992 GCA_900321635.1 uncultured Spirochaetaceae bacterium
CCGGTAAAAAAGGACGTACTTCATGTATTTCTGCCTGAACTGCATCTTCGGAAAAGAGGAAGAGACAAGAATAAGAATCACCAATTTGCTCGATAGAACCGTTGATGAGGAGTTTCTTGTCTGGTTTCCCAAGAAGGAAGTGAAGGAAAAACGTCAGGGTAAGTACGAGACGGTCAACAGACCTATGTTCTCAAACTATCTTTTCATTTACTGGGATGGAGAGAAGGAGCTTGATTTCCCGTTTCTGGACATAGCAAGGATGCCGACCGTTGTCAGGGTCCTCAGGTATGATGACGGAACACACGCTCTTAAGGGTAAGGATCTGAGCTTTGCAAAGTGGATCCACATGAATGACGGCTTCATCAAACAGTCCAAGGTCCTGGTAAGAGAAGGACAGAAGGTACACATCACCGAAGGACCGCTTAAGGGCTTTGACGGAAATGTCATCAAGGTTGACAAACATCACAAGAAGATTGTTCTCAGGTTTGAGCTTGGAGGAACCTTTTCCGACGTCAGTTTCTCGGTAGACTTCATCTATTCGAATGCAGTCTCAAACGCACCTTCTCTGAGTCAGGCCTGATTTTTGTCAGGAACATCCCATCCCAGAAGCTTGTACAGAAGACTTCTGTCCTTTGCAGCCTTGCCGCAGGCGAATCTGAAATCGTCCTCTCCTACGTAGAGGATAAAGCCTTTTCTGGCAGGAAGAACTTTGCCGAAGCCGACTGAGGTGATGCTCTCTATGTCAATTGACCAGATCTCCGTGCAGGGGGCCTCTTTTCTTGCCTGACCGTCTGTTCTCTTTAAGAGCACGAGCCTGTCTTTGTCGCGGCACAGCCTTCCTCTGCTGAGGTCGGCAGAAGGATCAGCCGGAAGCTTTCCTACGAACAGGTCATCCTGAACATCGTGGCCCAGAACCTTCTGTGCATCCTTCTTGCTTACCCAGAACATGGCAAACCAGTACAGAACCACTAAAGCGGCCATTGAAACGAACATCAGAACCAGCATCGGACGGGAAAGATAGATGCCGGGAACAAAGATTATTGCAGCGAATTCGAGGATGATCAGAGCTCTTACGATTGTCTTCATGGGTCAATAATACCTGCTTCTCAGAAAATTTTTCATTTTTTTTCTCAAAAAGTCGAATGTTTTCAACACTTTTTTTCTATTGAGAGACATGGAGGAAGAAAATGAGACGTTTAAAGTTATTCCTTGGTGTGCTCTTTCTGGCGTTGCTTCTCGCCAGCTGTTCTGAAAATCCCGGAACAACCACCATGAAACTGGTCTTGTCCACCGATCAGGAATCCGGCGGGAGAACCCTGCTTCCGGAGGACAGCTCAGTTCTTGATGTGACCAAGTATTCAGTCAGCGGCGTCGGCCCGCATGGAGGGAAATTCACAAAGAATTCGGATGTCAGCTCAGTGGAGGTGGAAGGTCTTGCCACCGGAAGCTGGACTGTAATCGCAAAAGGACTCAACCGGGACGGGACGGAGCTCATAACAGGGTCTGCCACATTTGAGCTTGCGGCCACATCGGACCCTGTGACAATCGTCATGGACACCCTGGTGGGAACCGGAAACTTCAAGCTGGTTCTGGACTGGTCGCTCTGTGACGTATCGGTGCCGTCGGTCGCTGTCTATCTGTCAGGTTCCGAAACCGATTCGGAGGAAACGACCATTCCTGCGACGCTTAACAAGGACAGCATGACGGCGACGGTGTCCGAAACTCTTGCATCGGGATCTTACCGTATCCGTGCAGTTCTGATGGATGGCCAGCAGCAGGTGGCCGGTATGGTCGAGGCCCTGCGCATCTCAAACGGTTCAAGAACATCGGCATCCTACACCTTTCACATGGACAGCGAGGGCCCGTCATCGCTTACGTACATGACCGATGCGGCGGGAGCGCCGTTGAGGGGCTCTCTGGCCGTGGAAACTGAAAACGGCCTGTTCTACGACGGGCTCAGCTACAGCTGCTCGTTCAGCTTTGCAGAGCCGTCCGAGGTGGATGCCAGGGATATGGTCATCGAGTGGTACTATGACGGAACCCTGGTCAAATCCCAGGACCTGGACAGAGGCGGAAGCACCTACGACTTTACGGCGAAAATAGGCGCGCACAGGCTTGATGTCGTTGTCTATAACAAGAACGCAGGACGTACAGGGTCTGCCACATACACATTCAATGTGGTTCCGAACGGGGTTAGGGGAGAGATGATTCTGCTCAATCCTGATGCCGCTCAGGGCATAAGCACAATCGACGGCGATACCTTGATCAGCCCGCTTGGGGCAAATATGTTCCTGATTGTCACTCCTAACAGCGCAAAGGCCTATATCTGTACGGTCTCTTCCATGTCGCTACAGGTTGTGAAGACCTACGATAATCAGAATTACGACTGGCTCGGAAAGACTCACAAGGTCTTTTCGCGTCCTGATTCCGACTATGTCGTCTTTGCGGATGATTTCGAAGGAACAAACAACTTCACAATCCTGCGGGTCAACCGGACAAGCAGGGTACTTGAGGACATTGCAGGACTGAGGTTTCAGAGTAAGGATCAAAAAGGCCTGCCCATCGGAGGTATTCATGCCGGTGCATTCAATTGGAAGGGATTCATCTATCTGAGTGACAGCAATAGCTTTAATAAGAGTTTTGTGCTGAAAGAAACGAACAAGACTATTGAGTCCTGGGGCTATTATGACAAAGACGGAAACTCCGGAATTGCCCACGATATGGATGTGTCACCTGACGGAGGCTGGGTAGTCCATGCAGACGGCTTATCATCTTGGTTTGTTTCCTACGAGGTCAGCGATACAGGAATTCCCTATTACCCGACAAAGAGCGGGGAATGCACGGCACCTGTGAAATGGGTACGGTATCTGAACAACCAGACGGTTGCGGCAGTGGATTCTGAAAACATCACAACGTTCAAGACCACTTCAAGCGGACCGTATGTTAAGTACAAGTCAGTCAGCATTGCGGCGGTGGATATCGCTCAGGACGGAGGTAATTACTTCTACATCGCTGACTCTTCTAAAAACCTCGTCAGCTTCTCTGTGTCAGGCTATGAGATTGCCCAGATCGGGCAGACACCTCTTGAAAGCCAGATAAGAAGAATCTGTCTGAACGGGCAGTATCTTGCCGCCCTTACACAGGACAACCGAATCGCACTTTTCAAGGTGATTGAGTGAGGTGACCATGGCAAGGCGTTGTGTTTTGGCTGCATTGGTTTTTCTGCTTGTTCTTCCTTGCCTTTGGGCAATAGACAAAATCGGGTTTTCGGCAGATCTGGGATCTGCTCAGGACATATTTCTGGGAAAGGGGAGCTTTCAGGTTTCCTTCGACCTCAGGGCGAATGTGTCCGAAGCTTTTCAGCTGAGAATCCCGCTTGCCGTGTCCGTGAGCAAGGCATCGTTTTTAGGGGAGGCGGGCATAATGCTTGTCTACTTCCCCTGGGAGAAGGGCCCGTTCATGGGCCTTTCAATGCTGCAGATCGGGCTTACCCGCAACTGCCCTGATCTGCAGAATCTTGTGAATCTGAACGAAGTCATCTTCGGATGGTCGTTCGAGTTCGGGCCGGGTCTGTTCGTAGAGCCGGCGCTGTCTATCCGTGATCCGTCAGGAACGTTTTCTGACGAGTATTCTCTCATCAAAGGAACCTTCCCCTGTTACACCACCTTCAGGGGCAGGGTCAGTTTCGGGTGGTACTTCTGGAGGTAAATTATGAAGTTATTCGGAAACCAGGTCGGAAAGAAAGTCATTTTCAACGACATCGTCGTCGGCATTGTCCTTGTGGCTTTCATCGGATGTAACGCAAGTTTCGTCCCGTCGTTCAAGAATTCAATCTCTGATTCGGAGATGCGGACAAGAGTATCAAGGGTCATAGACGCTCAGCTCGAGACCATCAAGGATGAGCTGGATGATGATCTAAAGGAAGGCATAGACGGACTACAGAGCAGAGGTCCAGAAGACAAGGGAAGCCAGATAGTGGAGCTTACTCTGGATGAGACCTCAGGCAGGGATTATCTGGATTTCTGCTATGCCGTTGATGTGTCTCAGACAACAATGGATGTGGATGCCGTAATGGATACTGCAAAGTGCATTCTGCCTGAAGAGAACTACAACGAGCTTAAAAAGCTCACTTCCGAGGTCGAAAAGTCAATCTATGAGAAGGGTGACGAGATGGCCAGAGCCATTCCCTACAACCAGCAGCCTGCGTTCTACAAGGACCTTAAGACTCTGGTCACCCGTGCCGTTGTACTTCTTGTCGCTGGTGTGGTCTATGCCTGCATCCCTAATGTTGTCTTCTGGGGAAAAATCAGCGCCGCCTGTGCAATTGCCGTAGGAGCAGGTCTTGTTGCCACAACCATCATGTCACTGTACGAGTATTACAGATTCGGTGCAGGAGAGGGTAAGAGCTTTGAAGACTGGTTCAAGGAGATTGTGGAGATCCCCAAGGCTGACTTTGCCCTTACAACCGCAGTTACGGCAATGGCCAACTCCCTGGGACTTGGCCCTGTTGTGACCGGAATCATAATCTGCGTCTACGGCCTTTACAACGTCGTTGACCTGGCCAGGAAGATGATGAAGACGTACAACTTTGATGCATAATGATGGATCATTCCCTGCCGTCTATGATGGCAGGGAATCCTTGACAAAGTAATCAATAATTGGTAACTTTTGAATGCAATATAATGTTAAGATGACAAGGAAAGCCCTAAAAGGTGTAGAATAGCTTCCATTGAGGAACAGAGAAACATTTGTCAGGCTTTTATGTGACATACGAGATTTTGGACCTGTTCAACCAAAATACAGTCACTTCAGCAGACTGGAAAAAAACTGTTTTCATTGTCACCTTGGTTTCCATTGGGTGGCATGTTGGAAGCACAATACGGATAGCAATCAAGTGGAGGTTTATTATGTTGGTTCACGTGAGTCTGCTCCATACTGAAGGATTCAGAATTGAAGGTTCCGTACCACAAAATGTCATTGATTATCTCAAATTAGAGTTTGGACAACCGAATGTCACAGTGGAAACTGATGATGACCTTGTTGATCCATTTAAGACAGAGTGGTTCAAAGAAACCATGACCCGACTTACCCCAGGATCAAACTTGAAATTCTACAGGAAACAAAACAAGATGACACAGCGTGATCTGGCAGATAAACTCGGAACCACAAAGCAGGCAATTTGTGCCATGGAGCATGATGTCAGGTCAATAAGCAAAAAGAAAGCAAAAGCTCTCGCAGACATTTTCGGTACATCACCAGCCAGATTCCTTTGATAGCAAAGCTTTCTTAAACGTTTAGTGCAGTCAGTATTCAAGCAATGCTTCAACAGACCAGTGGTCTGAAGGTGCAGCCCAACCTTGTCGGTAATGAGGGCTGTCGGCCATAAGAACGCGGAGTTTGTCGTTGATCATCACCTTGTCTATGGACTCCACAAGATTTATCTCTGTGCTGGGCGGAGAGCAGGGGAAAGTCATCGGAGCAATCTGTCCCAGAATCCAAAACACTTCCTGCATTCCTGTGCCTGCCTTTATTCTTTCCACAGGGTGAAGGGGATCGTTGAAGTCTCCGCAGATGACAGCTCCCTCTCCTGGTTTTACCAGTTTTGGGATAGAATCGGCTATGACTTTGGCTTCATGATGTCTGTATGTTTTTCCGGTCGCAACTTCGTCTGCATTGCCCTGCCATGTCAGATGGACGGTGGAGACAAACAGGCTCTTTCCGTCTGGGGTACGGAGTCTTGTCCAAAACAGACGCCTGTCAGGTTCCGGCATATCAAGGAACACCTCTCCATGTTCAATTTCACTGAACATGCTTTTTTTGTAGTAAATGCTGCCTTCGTTGCTCCACCCTATGAATGAGTCATGGATTCTGCTGTGCTCCGGAAGGGTTTCATCAATCCAATCCAGAAGCTGTGGCCTTACTTCCTGAAGGCAGAGGATATCAGGGGAATAAAGCTGGAAGAAAGAACGGACACAGTCTTTACGTAAATCCCACTGGATAGTGTTCCAGAGGTTTTGAGTCATCAATGTGAAACGCATTCAGGAAACTCCTTTTTTAATTTGTTCAAAGATGCCAGCGACAGCACTGTCACCCATGCTATGTCGATGGAATAGAAACCGGTTCTTCCCGGAACATCAAAATAATCCCAGTCTGTATGGTTGAACTGCTCCGGTTGCCATCCCCAGCGGTCTGTTCCAAGATTCTGGGATGGAGAGCAGATGAATTGTCTGCAGGCATCAAGCATCATCAGTGCCTGATTTCTGAAGAAATCATCGTGGGTTATTCTGTGCAGCCTCAGAAAATCATAAGCAATCAGAAAACCATAGAAATCCAGGTGTTGGTTTGCAATCGAGGCACTTGTCATGCCTCGGCTATCGAAATCAAGGCTTCCCATGGGTGTTTCAGGAGCAAAGTGAATACTGTCCTGGAATATCCAGGATGAGACGAATCTGGCGGCATTACATGCTGCGTCCAGATACCTGTTGTCTCTGTATCCGTAATCCCAAAGATCAAGCATGGCGCAAAGAAGCGCTTGTCCTGATTCCTTGTCACAAGAATCAGAATCCAGAGTGTCCCCGAAGAAGTTTCCCTTCAAAGCCATGTCTGAATAGTATTCCGCGGCCTTCTTTATTGCGCTTGTGTATTCTTCAGAAGGATAAAGACTGTTGAGCTTTGTCAGAAATGAAAGGATATATGCACCGTTTGAGCCAAGTCCATTTACGTTTTTTCCATCTGGAGTCCACCATCTTCCGAAGTTTCCATCGGGCATCTGATTTCTGGTATAGAATGAAGCCACTCTCTTTACGATGGCTAGAATCTGGCTCTTCATGTGTGGAAGCTTATCAATCAGCTGAAGATAGGCTATCATTGCCTCTCCGTTGCAACGTGAATTGACAAGACTGTTGTATTGGGAGTTCTCTCCGATTCCAAGATAACCTCCCCATATTCCTCGCTTCAAATCGTAGCAGTCCTGGAAGACTCCGGGCTTGTGCTCTGCTCTAAGGAAGAACTTGGCAATTCCGCTTGCTGTTTTTTTGTACAGATCCGAGGCATCTTGTTCAGAATCAAGTCCCAGCCTCTGGGACAGGTTTGCTTCCTGGATGGACAACAGTTCTGCAATCTTGCTTTGTGCATTTTCTTTTACTTTTCTGTTGTCTTCTGATGCAAGGATGTATGCGCCTTCAAGACTTTTAACCAGAAAAGAGGCGGCTGTGTAGTCGTATACCTGCTGATGATCTCCGTTTCCCCGACCCATGGCCAGGTAATATTCTCCATCATCCGCTTTTTCAACCAGACTCAGAAGGCGAGTCAGAAGAAGACCTTCAATGTCTGCCCAGCTGTGCCTAAGTGGTGTGGGTTCCTTTTTTTCACTCATTTTAAGTGCTTCTGAGAAATCGACTACAGATAGGCAATAGTCGGTGAAAAGAGAAGATGCTTTTCTGAGGGA
>ONWV01000032.1 GCA_900321635.1 uncultured Spirochaetaceae bacterium
GTTGGTCGTAGACCCGGATGCATATATCTGGCAGCTTGCTGTCGGAGAACAGCAGAGAGTCGAGCTGGTCAAAACCCTCTGCCTCGGAGCAAAATTCCTCATTCTGGATGAGCCCACAAGCGCCCTGACTCCTCAGGAAACAGATGAGCTGATTGCCCTTCTCAAAAAGATGAGCTCGGAGCTTTCAATCATCTTCATCAGCCACAAACTGAACGAGGTCAAGGCCCTGTCACACAAGGTCAACATCCTAAGGCATGGAAAGGTGGTCTTTGAAGGAAGCACCGCAGACTACACACCAAAGCAGATAGCGGCCCTGATGACAGGCCATGAAGTTGAGGTTAACGCCAACACGGACAAACCTTCAGAGGGAGAAGACTCCCTGGTCATCAAGGACCTGTGCGTAAGAAGCGACAGAGGCTTCCTGGCTCTGGATAAATTCAATCTTACCGTCAAGGCAGGTGAGATCGTGGGTCTTGCAGGCGTCTCTGGAAACGGACAGAGAGAACTTGCCGAGGCCATCAACGGAATCAGAAAAACAGAAAGCGGAACAATCACCTTCAACGGAAAGCAGATTCAGAACCTCACACCAGGCCAGGTCATTGCAACAGGCATGGGCTACATCCCCGAGGAAAGAAACACCGAGGGAATCGTTCCTTCCATGACCATCAAGGAGAACATCATTCTCAAGGACAGTGAATCCGAGACCTTCTCAAAGAACCACATCCTGAAGAACAAGGTCATAGACGATACGTCAAACAGACTCCGTGAGGAGTTTGACATCCGCTGTCCTGGAATCAACACGGCAGCAGGCTCTCTTTCAGGAGGAAACATCCAGAAGGTCATCCTTGCCCGAGAGATTGCAAGAAAGCCCAAGTTCCTGGTCTGTGTCTACCCTATCAGAGGTCTGGACATGGGTGCTGCGGAGTTCATCCACAAGGAACTTCTGAAACTCAGAAAGAGCGGAGTCGGAATTCTTCTTGTCAGCGAGGAGCTTGAGGAGATCATGAACCTCAGCGACCGCATAGCAGTAATCTTCAAGGGTCAGAACCAGAAGGTCCTCTCCCGTGACGAGGCAACGACCGAACGCCTCGGAATACTTATGGCAGGAGTGAAGGAAGATGAATAACTACAAGCTTATCTATAAGGTTTCCGTCGTAGTCGTAGCCGTCCTCATTGCCCTGATGGTCGGAGCGTTCATAATCATCGCTGTCGGCGGAGACGTGTTCAACACATACTGGATCATAATCTCCATGCCGTTTAAGAGTATGAGATCCTTCAGCGAGGTTCTGATCAGAATGATACCGCTTCTGATCATAGCCCTTGGAATTGCGGTAAGTTCAAGAAGCGGAATCATCAACATCGGAGCTGAAGGCCAGATGTACATGGGTATCATCGCAGCCACGGCCATTGCCACGAACTGCCAGGGTCTTCCCAAGATTCTTGTTGTTCCTCTTTGCATAATCGCAGGAGGCATAGCGGGAGGACTTTTCGGCTTCATCCCGGGTTGGCTCAAGGCCAAGCTTGAAGTCAGCGAGCTTCTGTCCACTGTCATGCTTAACTACGTTGCAGCACAGTTCTTCTCCTTCTGTATCAGAGTTCCGCTTCTTGACCCGGCGGAAAAGTCGGGAACGCCGATGAGCAGAAGAGTGGCCGAAAATGCAACACTGTCCAGACTTTTCAGGGGTATGTCGCTGCATCAGGGAATCTTTTTGGCAATCATTCTTGTCGTTGTCATCTACATCCTGCTTTTCAAGACCACATGGGGCTACAAGATGAGAGCAGCAGGAGCTTCCGAGCGTGCCGCACGCTACGGCGGAATCAATGTCTCCAAATATCTGATAATCTCCATGGTCATCTCAGGAGCCTGCGCCGGAATGGCCGGTGCCGTTGAGCTGATGGGTGTTCAGGGAAGAGCCGTAGAGCAAATGACCGGAGGCTATGGATTCTCGGGCGTTGTCGTGGCACTGTTCGGTGCCCTTCATCCTCTGTGGATAGTTCCTGCATCGTTCTTCTTCGGAATACTTTTGTACAGCCAGGTCAATCTCCAGATTCTGACAAGTGTTCCGCCAAACCTCGTCAAGGCACTTCAGGGTCTTATCATCCTGATCATTGTCGCCGTCCAGATGGTCATCTCCAACCCGTATTCGATGGAGCGCTTCAGAAAGAGGTTCTTCGCCAAACGGGGAAAAACAAAGAAGAAGGAGGCATGACATGGATTTCGTAGTAAACACACTGACACTTACAGTCCGTTTCGCAGTGACACTGATGATTGCCTCCATGGGAGAGATGTTCAACCAGAAGGCAGGAATCTTCAACCTCGGCTGTGAGGGAATCATGAGCGTGGGAGCATTTTTAGGAATGCTCATTCCGTTCTCAATGGTGGGAGCAGGACAGGCTCCGGGCTATGTGAACATCCTGGGCCTAATTCTGGGAACTGTCTGCGGAGCCCTTTTGGGTCTGATTTTCGGAATCATCGTAATCACATTCCGTGCACCTCAGGGAATTGCAGGAATCGGAATGCAGATGTTCGGCGTGGGTCTTGCGGGAACGTTCTTCAGATCGTTCATCGGAGGAACCCAGTCAATCACAGGAATCTCATCCATGGAAATTCCCCTCCTCTCGAAGATTCCTGTAATCGGAAAGATTTTATTCACGCACAACCCGCTTGTGTATTTTGCATACCTTCTGGTTCCCGTTGCATGGTATGTGATCTTCAAGACCCCATGGGGCCTCAAGGTCAGAGCCGTGGGAACCCACCCCAGAGCTGCCGACTCTCTTGGAATCAATGTCACCAAGATCCGCTATCAGAGCCTTGCAGTCGGAGGCGCCATGGCAGGTTTTGCAGGAGCATTCTTAACACTCTGCCAGGCAAAGATGTTCAATGCGGAAATCATCGGAGGACGCGGCTTCATCGCAGTTGCCCTTGTCTACTTCGGACAGTGGCATCCGATTAAGATCTTCCTGGGAGCACTGCTTTTCACATTCGCACAGACTCTGCAGACCCAGATTCAGATCTTTGTCCCGCAGTTCCAGGCTTATGAGTTCTTGACCATGCTTCCGTACATTCTGGTCATAGTTGTCCTTGCCTTCAACCGCAAGTCCAACAGACTCGGACCTGCAGCTCTGGGCAAGCCGTTTAACAGGGAGATGAGGGTGTGAGCACTTCATTTACGGTCAACGGAAAACCTGTCACATGCGACAGGGAGAAGAAGCTTCTTCGTTTTCTCAGGGATGATTTGAGACTTACATCCGTCAAGGACGGGTGCTCCGAAGGTTCATGCGGAGCATGTACCGTCCTCCTTAACGGAGATCCTATCCGCTCCTGCTCGATTCTCACATCTGAAATCAGCGGAGCAAACATAATCACTGTCGAAGGTCTTTCAGACAGAGAAAAAGAAATCTTCACTGCAGCGTTCGGTCAGGCCGGCGCCGTGCAGTGCGGATTCTGCACTCCAGGCATGGTAATCTGTGCAAAGAGCATTCTGGACAAGAATCTCTCGCCCACAGAGCATGAAATCCGCCATGCCATAAGAAACAACATCTGCCGCTGCACAGGCTATGCCAAGATAGTCATGGCCATAGAGCTTGCAGGCCAGATGATGCGTGAAAACGCCAATCTCAAAGACGACAAGAACTGGCTTATCGGAAAGCGCGTTCCCAGAGTCGATGTAAAAGACAAGGTCACGGGAATCGGTAAATATCCGGATGACATCTACATCGACGGAATGCTTTTTGCCGTGGCAGTCAGAAGCAAATATCCAAGGGCAAGGGTTCTTTCAATCGATACCGAACTTGCATCCGTTGTTCCGGGCGTGGTAAGAATCCTTACCGCTGAAGACATCCCCGGAGATGTTAAGGTGGGTCATCTTAAACGCGACTGGGATGCCATGATAGCCGTAGGCGGCATCACACGCTACGTAGGCGATGTAATCTGCCTAATAGCAGCAGAAAGCTATGACGCAGCAAAAAAGGCTGAAAAGCTTGTGAAGATCCAGTATGAGGAGCTTCAGTGCGTCCACAATCCAACAGAGGCGATGCAACCTGATGCTCCAAAAGTCCATGAAGAGGGAAACCTTCTGGGCCACACCCATGTTGACAGAGGAGATGCCGAAAAGGCCATAGAGAAATCTGATTTTGTCCTTTCTGAGCACTTTACCACCCCGTGGACAGAACATGCGTTTTTGGAGCCTGAATGTGCAGTCTCCGTTCCTATGGATGACGGCGGAGTCAAAATCTATTCAACAGACCAGGGCGTCTACGACACAAGACGTGAGACTGCTCCCCTTCTGGGTCTTCCCGAGGACATGGTCAGAGTTGAAAACTGCTATGTAGGCGGAGGCTTCGGAGGCAAGGAGGATGTGACGGTCCAGCACTTAAGCGCACTGGTAGCATACCTTACAAAGCGCCCCTGCAAGATGAAGCTTACCCGTGATGAAAGCATCAAGGTCCACCCCAAGCGCCATCCTATGGACATAGAGATGACAATCGGATGCGACAAAAACGGCATCATCCAGGGCCTAAAGGCAAAAATCGTCACAGACACAGGAGCATATGCATCATTGGGCCTGCCTGTTCTGCAAAGAGCATGCACCCATGCATCAGGACCCTATAACTACCAGAACTTCAAAATCGACGGCTATGCCTATTACACAAACAACCCGCCTGCAGGTGCTTTCAGAGGCTTCGGAGTTACCCAAAGCTGCTTTGCGGTCGAGACCCTTCTGAACCACATTGCCGACAGAATCGGAATCTCACACTGGGAAATCAGATTCAGAAATGCAATCCGCCCGGGACAGAGCCTTCCGAACGGCCAGATAGTCGATGACTCCACAGGTCTTGTGGAAACCCTCATGGCCGTCAAGGAAGAATTTGAAAGCAGCCCCAACGCAGGTATTGCCTGTGCCATGAAGAACGCCGGAGTCGGTGTAGGACTTCCGGACTACGGAAGAGTCCGCCTTCAGGTAAAGGACGGCAAAGTCATCATCCACTGCGCAGGGTCGTGCCTGGGACAGGGTATGTGCACAGTCATGAAGCAGATTGTCTGCGATGTGACTGGCCTTAAAGAGAACCAGGTGGTAGAGGAAAAGGCAAATACGGCAAACGCTCCTGACAGCGGAACATCGTCTGGTTCAAGGCACACCACCGTCACAGGTGAAGCCGCTCGGCGTGCCGCAGTGATGCTCAAGGATGCACTGAAAGGCACAGAGCTCTCAAAACTTGAAGGCCAGGAGTATTATGCAGAGTATCTTGCAGAAACTGACCCGTTCGGTTCCGACCTTCCGAACCCCAAGAGCCATGTAGCCTACGGTTATGCCACCCAGGTCTGCATCCTGGAGGAAAAGACCGATAAGATTCTCAAGATTATCGCCGCTCACGATGTTGGCCGCGCGATAAATCCAACAAGCGTGGAAGGACAGATAGAAGGCGGAGTTGTCATGGGCTTAGGCTACGCCTTAAGGGAGCAGTTTCCGCTTGTTAACTGCGTTCCTACTGCAAAGTATGCCTCGCTCATGCTTTTCAGAGCCGATGAGGTGCCCCAGATAGAGCCGATAATCATCGAAAGAAAGGGCCTTAACATAGCAAGCGGAGCAATAGGACTTGGTGAGATTGTCTCAATCCCAACAGCCCCTGCCGTTGCAGATGCATACTACCGCCTTGACGGTCTTCACAGGACAAGCCTTCCTTTGGAAAACACCCCGTATGAAGACCCGGACAAACTTGCAATCCCGCGAAAAAGCAGAACGCTCATCGTCAATAAGGATGCCAGATGTATCGGATGTCTTGAGTGTGTCCATGCCTGCGCCAAAACCTACTTCAGGACATCAAAAGCCTCAATGGCCTTCATCAGGGTCACCGAGCGCATGGGAGTCGGAAACAAAAGTTACATCCAGGGCAAAATCACCCGCCCTGTGGTTTGCATACAATGCGGAAAATGTGCTAAAGTCTGCCCTATCGGAGCTATCAGGCAGAACCGCTACGGAGTATATGTCGTTGACATCAAGATGTGTACAGACTGCGGCAGGTGTCGTGAAGCATGTCCGTTCGGAGTCATTGTCGAGGATACCGACATCAACGCCACCAAGAAATGCCTTGCTTGCGGCGAATGCGTCAAGGCCTGTCCGATGGGCGTTTTAAGCCTCTTCAAACCTTCCGCACCGGTCATGGAAAGCACCTTTGTAATGCATCCGAAACCCGAGGAAGGAAAATGATTGAGAAACTTGAGGATTTCAGAAAGCAGCTGGAGGAACTTGACCAGAAGCTTTCCGATCCCGACGTGATGAAGGACATGGGAAAATACAAGAGCCTCATGCTTGAGCGCAGCCACCTTGTGCCCATCGTCGATGAGCTTTCCAACCTCAAGACCCTTCTTTCCAACCTCGCCGACAACGAGAACCTCGCCCGCGAGGATGACGAGGACATTGCAGCCATGGCAAGGGAGGAGATTCCTCTTCTCAAGGAGCAAATCGAGCAGAGCGAGAAAAAGTGCAAGATGCTTCTGATTCCGCCCGATCCCCTCGAGGGCAAGAACATAATCATGGAAATCCGCGCAGGAACAGGCGGCGAGGAAGCAGCTCTTTTTGCCTCAGACCTCTACAGGATGTACAGCTATTATGCCGAGTCCATGCACTGGAAGATCGAGGAAATCGATTCCAACCCGACAGAGCTTGGCGGCTACAAGGAGATTATCCTTTCCATCAGCGGAAAGGATGTCTACGGAAGCCTCAGATGGGAAAGCGGAGTCCACCGTGTCCAGCGTGTTCCTGAAACAGAAAGCGGCGGACGCATCCACACCTCCGCTGTCACGGTTGCAGTTTTGCCTGAAGCAGAGGAAACAGAAGTGGACATCCGCCAGGAAGACCTCAGAATCGATGTCATGCGTGCAGGCGGCCCTGGCGGCCAGTGCGTCAACACAACAGAAAGCGCCGTCCGCATCACACACATTCCCACAGGCCTTGTGGTAATCTGTCAGAACCAGAAATCCCAGCTTCAGAACAGAGTCGAAGCCCTGAGGGTTCTAAGATCCAGACTCTACGACCTTGAGGCCGGAAAGAAGGCAAAAGAGAGAGCCGAAGAAAGAAAGAGCCAGGTCGGAAGCGGAGACAGAAGCGAAAGAATCAGAACCTACAACTTCCCGCAGAACAGACTCACCGACCACAGAATCAACCTCACACTCTATAAGCTTGATCTGATAATGGAAGGCCAGCTTCAGGATGTGATAGAGGCTCTTAAAGTCGCAGCCGGAGAGCAGGCTCTGAAGGAAGCTACGTGAATCTGAATTCGCTTTACAAATCTTTCTGCACCTCATTCAAAGACATCACTGACTCCCCTGCTTCTGATGCAAAGATTCTCATCTGTCATTGCCTTGGCATCACCCAGACACAGCTTGCCCTCTACGGGGACGAAGAGGTTCCTTCTGAAAAACTGGCAGAGCTTGAAAAACTCAGAACTGCAAGACTTGAGGGTCAGCCCGTTGCCTATCTTACAGGTGAGCGCGGCTTTTATGAGTGCATTTTCAAAGTCTCCCCCGATACCCTGATTCCAAGAGCAGACACGGAAACGTTGGTGGAAGAAGCCATAGCCGACATAACAGAGCTTTGTGAGGAGCAGCAGGAAGTGAAGATTCTTGATCTTTGCTGCGGCACAGGGTGCATAGGAATCTCTGTTGCCAAGGTCCTTTCTGATTGCTTTGACAAGGTAAGCCTCACCTTGGCTGACGTGTCAGATAAAGCAATGGCTATTTGCAAGGAAAATGTAAAGGACCTGATTGAAGAAGACAACATTGAAGTGAACTTTGTCATCGGAAGCTTATTTGAAAATATCAAAGCTGCAGATTTTGATGCCATTCTCTCCAACCCGCCCTACATTGCAAGTTCTGTCATCCCCACGCTGGAAAAGCAGGTTCAGTTCGAACCTGTTCTTGCCCTGGACGGCGGAAAAGACGGCCTTGATTTTGTAAGAAGAATTGCAGAAAAGGCAAAAGAACACCTCAGAACCGGCGGCATTCTGGAAATGGAAATCGGCTACGACCAGGCAGAAGAATCCACCCTCATTCTTGAGAAAAACGGCTACTCTTTTGTCGAAGTGATCCAGGACCTTGCCGGCAACGACCGTGTGATCAAAGGCCGAGCATAAGCCATATCTTTTGGACAATTGGAAAAACTTGCGTTTCCCCTACATCTGGTTTAGCATTGGTAGTAAGGCATATTTTAGTTTCAGGAGGGGTCTGATGAAAAAGTCATTATACATTTGTCTTCTAATCATCATTGTTTTCGCATTTTCTTCTTGCAACGAAGCAAGTCATAATACCGATCCTCAGGAAGAGGGAGTAATCAACGTTGACAATGGTTCTCTTGACAAGAATCTCTCTTCAATGAAAGCAGGAGATGAACTGTCTTTCAGAATGGGTTCTGAAGGAACATTGAATCTCAGCGGAGTAAACTTGGATTCTCTCTTTTCTGTCGAATTTGAAGCAAGTGGAGCCAAGGAAGCAAGCCGTGAAGTGCGTGACGGCAATTCAAGAATCTCACAAGTAAAAGACAACGGTCCGTACATTTTGATTCCACAGGCTGATGGAGAATTGTCATTCAGCGGCTCCGATGTGGGTGCCTCGCTTGACGACGGAATAGTAAAACTTAAGAAAATTGGAAATGACTTGAGAATCGGAAAGAACTATGTTGAATATGATGTTCCACCTACAGGAAAGGATTATAAGAAAGAAGGTTATCCAGAATATCAATGGCCAACATATCAGAACTATATCCATATTGACTTCAACAGCCCTCAGTGGAGTGCGTTCAAGGATAAGAAAATCGTCATCATGCAGAATGCGTTCTTTGATTCGGTTTCCGAAGAGGCTCATGGAGGACGTTCCACAAACAATTTCGGTCTGTTGGAAAATGGTAATGTAATTTACTCAAATAAAATAGAAGGTCTTTATAATTTGAAAGGGAAAAGCACCCTAAACCTTTACACTTTCCTCAGAACATCAGAATACAAGGGAAGCGCATCTGTATTCAGAACATACCTTCTGATTCCGGAGGTTGTATCCTCCACACCTATGGACATCGTTGGATACCCGCATGTCTTCAGATTCAATCCGGAAGATGATCAGGCATATGAGATAACGATTACTGGCTGTCCAAAAGGAGAATTCCATAATCTTATCTCCGACATGCTACAAGGTAGACCAAGATACATAAACGATGAAACAGGCACAAACGGAAAAGACATAGAAAAAATAATTTGGATAAAGAATATTGACAGAACAGGTGATAATCTCAATGTGACCTTATTCTTTAAGGGCGCCGAGGAAGATTTCATATTGAGCAGCTACTGGAGACAAAGAATCAATGAAAATGAAGCCGTTGATGCCACCTACGACTTCGGCACAATCAGCATGGAAAAGTCAGAGAATCAGAGTTGGACTGCTGATTCAATCAGTCTGACAGACATCGACTCCCATACCGTCAACTTGATTGGAGAAGGATCAGGACCAAGAGTATTCTTCAAGAATATTGCAGTTTCTATTCCTGAAGACGGAAAAACATATGCTTTGTCAGTAACATGCCCAGAAGAAAACGACAAAAGATTACTATACCTTTACCAGTTCAGAGGCTCCGGCGTGGACGGTCCTTATGGCAGAGGTCTTTCTAAGAGAGGAGAAATGACATCTGGCGATGGAGACGTTCAGCAGGGAGAAACCAAGAGATTTATCCTCAATCCCGGAATTGATGGTTATTTCACATTCTTTACCACTGGAAAGAACACCACATTCTCATACCAGCTGACAGAAATCTGACAGACTTGTAAAACGGTGCGATTAGTTATTTAATATTCTCGATGAATGAAGAACTGATATCAGCGTTCCTGAACAAGATAAAAAAAGGTTACTCCGAAGAGGATTATGAGAAAATCCGTAAAGCCGCAGAGTATGCGAATCAGATGCATGCGGATCAGAAGAGAAAAAGCGGAGAGCCGTACATCATCCACCCTCTTGCAGTTGCCGAGACGTTGGCACTTCAGCTGAACATGGATGCGGACACAGTCTGCGCCGGACTTCTGCATGATGTCATAGAGGACACATCGGCCACCGCCGAGGATGTGGAAAAAGAGTTTGGAAAGAACGTATGTGAACTGGTTCAGGGCGTGACAAAGATCGCCGCAATCAAGAGCCAGTCAAGAAGCGTGGCAGAGGCCGAGACAATCCGAAAGATGTTCATTGCAATGAGCAAGAACATGCCGGTCATAATCATCAAGCTTGCCGATAAGCTTCACAACATGCGCACTCTTCAGTACATGGATCCAGTCAGAGGAAAAGAGATTGCAAGCGCCTGTCTTGATATCTATGCACCTTTGGCCGATAGGCTCGGTATTTCATGGATGAAGGCCGAACTTGAGGATCTGAGCCTCAAGGCCCTGAAGCCCGACACCTATCAGTACATTCAGGACTACCTTGCATCAAAGAGCGGCGAGTTCTCCAAATACCTGGAAACAATCAAACGAAAGATTGCCAACGCCTGTATCGAGAACGGAATCAAGAACATCAAGATCTCCTCACGCATGAAGCACACCTACTCCATCTACATGAAGATGAAAAAGCGCCGAAAGGAGCTTGATGAGATTTTCGATATTCTGGGAGTCAGGGTCATCTGCAACACGGTCACCGAATGCTACACCCTTGTGGGAATCATCCATCAGCTGTGGCCGCCTATGGAAGGCAGATTCAAGGACTACATCGCCATGCCCAAGGCAAACAACTACCAAAGTCTTCATACCACCATCATGGGAATGAACGGTGTCATCCTCGAGGTCCAGATCCGAACCTATGAGATGGATAAGATTGCGGAATACGGTGTTGCATCCCACTGGGTCTACAAGGCAGAAAGCGGATCTGAGGCAAGCAGCCAGAGCTGGGTCAACATGGACAGCCAGCAGCTTTCCAGAATCGCATCCAAGCTCAAGAGCTGGAACACCGAAATCGAGCAGAGCGAGTCCTTCATGGACGAAATCAAGGGCGAGCTTCTCAAAGACACAATCTACGTGTTCACCCCCAAGGGACAGGCTGTAGAGCTTCCCATCGGGTCCACCGCACTTGATTTTGCCTACATGATCCATACCGAGGTCGGAAACCACACGGTAAGTGCCAAGGCAAACGGCAACATTATTCCTCTGGGACAGCCTCTTCAGAACACACAGGTAATTGAGATTGTCACCCAGAAGAACGCAAGGCCCAGAATCACATGGCTCAAATACGCTCATACAACAAGCGCAAGGCGTAAGATCAGATCCTGGCTGAACAAGTATGACGAGAACCTCCTCATTGACAAGAACATCGTTGCCAAGAAGAAAGAAATCGAGGCAGCGATGGCCGAAGAAGAGGCAGAAGCCCAGAAAAATCAGCAGCAACAGCTTCCTCAGGACATTCCTTCGTCTGAGATTGTCAGGCAGTACAAAGGCCAGAGCAGTAACACCATCACAGTCGGAAAGCACCGCAACATGATGATCCACATTGCTCAGTGCTGTAATCCTGCCCCTGGAGACAGAATCGTCGGCTATGTCTCAAGAGGACGCGGAATCATCGTCCATAAGGTGGACTGCCCCAACCTCGCACACATGAATGAGATTGATCAGAGAAAGATCGAGGTCCAGTGGGAGATGACAGAGAGCATCACACGCAAGTTCGTCGTAACCAGCAAGCGAACCCAGGACCTGTTCAGCGAAATTGAAGCTGCAATCCGCAATCAGCACGGCCATCTTGTATCAGGCAGCCTCATTGATGATGAAATGGGCAACCTGGTGGGAACATTCAGCATGGAGTGTGATGACGAGGATTCCTACAAGAGGATTTTAAAATCAATCAGAAACGTTCCGAACGTAATCAAGATCTCACCGGCAGCTGCCGGCTGATAAAGGAGAACGATATGTCAAAGGTAGTAGTAGCCAACGATCACGGAGCTGTGGAGCTCACAGCAAGAATCGTCGATTTTCTCAAAAGCCAGGGTTATGACGTAAACTATCTCGGAATCGCCGAAAATAAGAGCGTCGACTACCCCGACATGGCAAAGCTTGCCTGTGACGAGTTCAAGAAAGGCGGCTACGAATTCGGAATCCTCTGCTGCGGAACAGGAATCGGCATATCAATTTCAGCAAACAAGATCAAAGGCATCAGATGCGCTCTTCCGCAGAACTGCTTCGCAGCCCAGATGGCCAAGGAGCACAACGATGCCAACTTCATCGCATTCGGCGGAAGAATCGATTATAAGGACGATGTCATTGATATGATCAAGGCCTACATCGGGACACAGGCATCGCAGGATGAGCGTCATGCAAGACGCCGTGCCAAAATGATGGCCCTAGAGAAATAGATTAAAACTCCACGAAGGCGAAAGGCATCAGATCGCCAAAGTCAAATCTCTTAACAACTCCGCTGGTGGTGGAAACCAGATACACAGGAACATCTGGCGATGTGAACTGTGACAGAAACTGTCTGCAGATTCCGCAAGGCTGAGCCGGGTCCTCGGGCTCCGTTGCAATGGCAATGGCCTTGAATCTGCTGTAGCCTTCTGCGGCAACACTTGCCATGGCAGCTCCGCGCTCGGCACAGATTGTGCCTCCGAATGAGGAGTTTTCCACATTGCAGCCTGTGTACATGTTGCCCTTCTCCGTGAGAATCGCAGCCCCTACACGGAAATGCGAAAACGGAGCAAAGGCGTTCTCAAGAACCTTCTTGGATGCGTTAATCAGTTTTCTGACATTATCAAGTTCGTCACTTGACTCGTTGTAGACCTTGCAAGCCATGTCCTTCTCCCCTTAATGCTGCTTGATGAACTTTCCCTCACCAGGAACGCCGAAGTAGTCTTCACCGTCCATGATAATCTTGCCCCTGAGGATTGTGGTCTTCACTTTTCCATCCACACCGAAGCCTCTGTACGGAGTATAGGCTGAAGCTGAATGGACATTGTCATCCTCAAGCGTCCATTTCTTTGACGGATCAAAGACTATCACATCGGCATCGGTTCCGATTTCCAGAGAGCCCTTCTGCGGATAGATTCCGAAGAGCTTTGCAGGGTTCGTGCTGATCAGACGCACAACATCTGACATATTCATTGAAGGATGATTGTCTTTGAAGGTGTTCAGAAGAAGCAGAAGCTCCTCGGTTCCAGGGATGCCCGGGAAGATGGTTCTGCAGTCGCTGCTTGAAAGCTTCTGGGTCCTTGTGAATGCACAGTGGTCGGTTGCCACAACCTGGAACTCGCCGTCAAGAACTCCCTGACAGATGACCTTGTTATCGCTCTTGTCCCTGAGAGGAGGAGTCATGACATACAAAGATCCGTCAGGACCCTCCAGCTTGCTCCTGTCCAGGAACATATAGTGCGGAGTGGTCTCGGCATAGACGGTAAGGCCCTTCTTTCTCAGCTCTCTTATTGCATTCAGACCGCTTTCTGATGAGCAGTGGACAACATAGAGAGGACATTCTGCCTCAAGGGCGATGGAGCCGAAATACTCAATGGCCTTTCCTTCAGCCTCAGCCGGTCTGAGTTTTGCATGTGATGCAGGAGAGAAGTCTCCCTTCCAGTTTGCTGAAAGCTCCTCGATCATCGGGTTGAACTCACAGTGTGCGCACACAAGCATTCCAAGGCGCTTTGAGTTCTTGAAAAGATCCAGAAGATCGTCTCTGTTCTCAATCAGATAGCCTGTGTTTCTGTAGGTTGTGAAAATCTTCAGCGTCTTGACTCCCATTGACTTGAGAATCTCAAGCTGCTTTCCGATTGTGCTGTTGTAACCGTGGCCGTAAACACCCTGATGAAGTGTGTAGTCAATGACCATGGGAGCCATTTCCTTCTGCCTGTATTCAAGGCTCTGAATCAGATCCTGCCCCTTGTTGTGGTCTGCAAAGTCAATGACTGTTGTGACACCGCCGAATGCGGCAAGACGCGATCCTGCCTCAAAGCCGTCGCATGTCACGGTTCCTCTGCTGACCAGATGGTAATGAGTATGGGCATCGATGATTCCAGGCATGACTAGCATGCCCTTGGCATCAATGACCTTGGCACCATCCGATTTCAGGTTTTCTCCGATTTTCGCAATCTTTCCGTCCTCTATGAGAAGATCGGCTTTCTTTGATGAATTCTCGTCAACCAATGTTCCGTTTTTAATCAGGATGCTGCTCATGTTACCTCCATCAAGGCTTACTGATTACAGAAGTTCTCTTCCAAAAAGTCCAGATCAAGCTCAGGATAAAGCACGTGCTTTGAAAGAAGCTTTCTGACTCTTCCAAGTGCCGCCTCTTTGGCTTGGTCGGAAATGACTGCCTTGCTTCTGCTTGGCTTTCCGGCGTTCTCGCCCTTTGTGATTATAGCAGGTTTTGCGTTCTTCAGAACAAATGTGATGATGGAGGCAATCTCCTTCATCTCCTCAGGTCCCATGCCCAAAGTAGTCACGGCAGGGGTTCCGATTCTCAGACCGCTTGTGTACCACGGACCGTTTTTGTCAAACGGCAGGGCGTTGCGGTTTAGCGTGATTCCGCATGAAATGAGGATGCTTTCTGCCTGACGGCCGTTAAGCCCAAGTCCTGTGACATCCAGAAGCATCATGTGGTTGTCCGTTCCGCCTGTCTGAAGCACCATGCCGTCATCCATGAAAGCCTGGGCCAGAGCCTTGGCATTTTCTGCAATTCTTTTGGCATAGTCTGCAAACTCAGGCGTTGATGCCTCTTTCAATGCAATAGCCTTTGCAGCCATGACATGAGGAAGCGGACCGCCTATTACAAGCGGACATCCCTGGTCCACGGAATCAGCAAAACGCTGTCTGCACAAAATCATTCCACCTCGGGGACCTCTCAGGGTCTTGTGTGTGGTTGTTGTCACCACATCCGCCCACATGACAGGATCGTAGTCTCCACTAAGAACCTTTCCAGCTACAAGACCTGCAAAGTGAGCCATATCAACCATCAGAACTGCTCCGCAGGCATCTGCAATCTCACGCATCTTTCGGAAATTGATCTTTCTGGGATATGCACTGTAGCCTGCAAGAAGAATCAGCGGCTTGATTTCCATAGCTCTTCTGAGAATGTCGTCATAATCAAGCACACCGGTCTTGGGCGATACCGAGTAGGAATAAGTGTCGAACATATGGCCTGAGATATTCATCCTGTAGCCGTGTGTGATATGTCCGCCGCTGTAGTAATCAAGACCCAAAAGTCTCTGGTTTCCGGTCTTGGCCTTGATTATTGCCCACTGTTCTCTTGAAAGCTCCGATGCATTGGAAACACCCATCTCCTCAAGAGACGGAACCTGAACGAGAGTATTTAAAATTGCCCAGTAGGCGCACAGATTCGCATCTGCTCCGCTATGTGGCTGAACATAGGCATGCTCGGCTCCGAAAATCTCGCAGGCAAGCTTGGATGCATAGTCTTCAATAGCATCTACATTGTCACAGCCTGCATAGTAGCGGTGATATGCAAAACCCTCAGCATACTTATCCGTAAGAAGATTTCCCATGGCAAGATGGCAGGCGGGACTGCTGTAGTTCTCGCTTGCAATAAGCTTCAGGTGACTTCTCTGGTTTCTGATTTCCCCAACGATTCTGGATGCAACAAGCGGGCTGACTTTTGATACTTCGTCGAGCTGTGCAAGATATGCGATCATCGTCTCGTTGAGGTTATCCTTGTGTGTTTTCAGGTATTTTCCCAGTGCTGATTCTTTTTCCATTATCCAATCCTTGAAAGGTTAAAGAAAAAGCCGTCAGACGGCCTTTTCTTCTTAGTTTATTCTCATGTAGGTTGCAAGAGACTTATCTGTCCTTGTCTTTCTTGCGGGAGATGACCTCCGCTGCGACATATGCCGGCTGCTGTGCCGGTTTTTCCTTAATGTTCTTTTCGGACTTTCTTCCCTTGCTCTCTTTCTTGATTTCTCCACGTGCCATGATTGGACCTCCGTAACTGACATGCCAATAATACTACTTATATGCAGTCAAGGTCAAACTATATTGACAACTCAAATTGTTATGAGTTAACGTAAAAAAGCTCGCATAAAGCAATTAATGGAGGAATGATGGCTAAAGAAGAAGCTATTGAAGTCGAGGGACTGGTCAAGGAAGCTCTGCCAAACGTAATGTTCCGTGTGGAACTCAAGAACAAGCATGTGATTCTTGCTCACATGTCAGGCAGAATGCGCCAGAACCACATCAAAATCGTCCCCGGCGACACGGTCAAGATCGAGATGTCCCCGTATGACCTCTCAAAGGGCCGCATCATCTACCGCGAGAAGTAACTCCAACACAAATTCTATTTTTTGATTTTCTCTGTTGTTTTGGCTTTCTGGGCTTTTTGGGACGTCTGGTGCGTCTGAGCTCTCTGGTGCGTCTGGTGCGTCTGGGCTTTCTGGTGCGTCTGCGGCTAATCGAGCCCTCTGTTTAAAGCCCCGGTTGGTCCGGTCATTTCAGTGTCTATAATAAAAACTGAGATTTCCTTCGGTTTTATAACTATTTCAAAGGTTGAAAGTTATAAAATTGAATCCGGAGTCTGTTTTTTATAACTGGCGAACATTCAAGAGTCCTTCAAAATATAATAAATCCAGGACTTTTGGCCGAAATAATACTTTTTTTCGTGATAAAGAACAGAGATTTCGTCCGATTTATAAACAACACCCCGAAATGCGATTGTGCGCAGGCTGTTCGCAGCCTGTGAAGTGGCCAGCCGGAGATGCGAGGCCCGCAGGCAGGATAGCAAAAGCGGGCTGACGCAGTAAAGGCGCCAGGCTCTGCACAGGATGTGAATCTGTCTGTGCATCATGAGCGGATCCTCATGGCCTTGCATGTGCAGACAAGCGCACAGGTAACACACAGCTGATTGACAATCGGAGATATCAAGGTTTGGGATTTATTGTGATCCTGCATGTATCCTTCTGCTTTCTGTCTGAACCCACAACCTTAGTAAGTTTTGGGTAGAAAGTACAAAATTTGTGGCTTGAGTGGTTATAATACTTGTAAAATGTTAAGGAAATCTGCTTAAAAAGCTTCACTTTGGCTTTATTAACCTTCCTGTATGTGATACTATCTTTGGTATGGAAAGAAGCATCATAATTGCCCCTTCGGTTCTGTCCGCGGATTTCTCGGACATAAGGGGTGCTCTTACGGATATCGAGCACAGTGGGACAGACTGGGTTCATCTGGATGTCATGGATGGTCAGTTCGTTCCAAACATCACATTCGGGCCTAAGTTCATCGCTGATATCAGACCTCATTCAGAGCTTTACTTCGACGCGCACCTGATGGTTGATGAGCCTATCAGATTCATCGAGCATTTTGACAAGGCAGGCTGTGATAATATCACGGTTCATGTTGAGGCATGCAGAAATGTTCAGGAGACATTGGACAAGATAAAGTCCTTCGGAGTCGGATGCGGACTTTCAATCCGTCCGCAGACACCGGTTTCCGCCTTGGAGCCTTATCTTGATCAGCTGGATCTGGTTCTTGTTATGAGCGTTAACCCGGGTTTCGGAGGTCAGGGCCTGATTCCTGAGACTTTGGATAAGGTTAAGGAACTTGCGAAAATCAAGGGTGACAGGGGTTATCTGATTGAGATTGACGGAGGAGTAAACAGCTCGACCATCTGTGATGTGTTTGAAAGCGGAGTGGATGTCGCAGTCACAGGTTCCGCCTTCTTCGGGGCTAAAGACAAAGCTGAATTCGTCCGTAGACTTTCTGTGGGTCAGGGTGAAAGAAGATGAAAGCTGTTGTTCAGCGTGTTCGTGATGCAAGTGTCACGGTGGATTCAAAAGTCACCGGCAGCATCAAAGCAGGGCTTTTGATATATCTCGGCGTTGTGGATTCCGATGATGAGAGAATCTGCCGCAAAATGGCCGAGAAGATATCAAAGCTTCGGATCTTCAGAGATGCGGATGACAAGATGAATCTGAGTGTCTCGGACATAAACGGGCAGATTCTTGTCGTAAGCCAGTTCACGCTGTATGCAAATCTGAAGAAGGGGAATAGACCTTCCTTTGACGGTGCCGGAAAGCCCGAGCATGCGAACAAGATGTATGAACTGTTCATGAGCATTCTCTCAGAAATGGGATTTGATGTTCAGCACGGGCAGTTCGGGGCACACATGCATGTGTGTTATGAGAATGACGGACCCATCACTTTGGTGGTGGATTCGGACGAAGTTGTAAGTTAACTATCCGGTGAGATACAGGAGATACTGATATGGCTAAGGAAAAGACAACCGATACAAAGACAATGGATGTCAAAAAGCAGAAACTCGATGCTCTTGAGGCAGCAAGGGTTCAGATAGACAAGGAGTTCGGAAAGGGCTCTCTGATGAGACTGGGAGACAACCCGGTTGCTGCGAATATTGAAGTGATTCCGTCAGGATCCATTCTTCTGGACGAAGCTTTGGGAGTAGGCGGTTATCCGCGCGGAAGAGTCATCGAGATCTACGGACCAGAGTCTTCCGGAAAGACCACATTGGCTCTTCATGCGGTTGCAGAAGCCCAGAAAGCAGGAGGAATTGCTGCTTTCATCGATGCAGAGCATGCACTGGATCCCACATATGCCAAGAAACTCGGTGTAAACACTGATGAGCTGTGGATTGCCCAGCCGGATAGCGGAGAGCAGGCTCTTGAGGTTGCTGAGTCCCTTGTCCGAAGCGGCGCTGTTGACATTATCATCGTTGACTCTGTTGCAGCTCTCACACCTCAGGCTGAAATCGAAGGTGATATGGGAGACTCCCACATGGGTCTTCAGGCCCGCCTCATGAGCCAGGCACTGAGAAAGCTCACCGCAATTCTTGCCAAGAGCAAGACGACCATCATCTTCATCAACCAGATCAGAATGAAAATCGGCGTCATGTTCGGCAATCCTGAGACAACAACAGGCGGAAATGCCCTTAAGTTCTACAGTTCCGTGAGAATGGAAGTCAGAAAGATCGAGACCATCAGCAAGGGCTCCGATGAGTATGTCGGAAACCGCGTCAGGGTCAAGATTGTCAAGAACAAGGTTGCTCCTCCGTTCAGAAAGGTTGAGCTTGATCTTATGTTCGATGAGGGAATCTCCTATGCAGGAGGTCTTCTTGACGGTGCACTGCGTTACGGTTTCATCGAGAAGATGGGATCATGGTATTCGTTCAACGGAGAGAAGATCGGGCAGGGACGTGACAATACTCTCAGCTTCCTGAAGCAGAATCCGGATGTAATGGCAGAGCTTGATTCCAAGCTCAGACAGGCTATGTTCTCAGGCGGAGTTGCCCAGGGACAGCCTTCTGCAGAGGTATCTGAACTGACGGAAATCTGACATGGTTGAATTCAAGACGGAGAAATTCGAAGGTCCTCTTGATCTACTTCTGGCTCTGATTCAGAAAGCGGAGGTCAATATCTATGACATTCCGATTTCTGAAATCACTGACCAGTTTCTCAATTACCTGCATCATGCAAAGGAAATAGGGCTGGGGGATCTTTCGGATTTCTACAAGATGGCTGCGGAGCTCATCTGGATCAAAAGCCAGATGATGCTTCCCATTCCTCTTGAGTTCGGTGAGGAATATGTTGACCCAAGAGAGGAGCTTGTGGAGCGCCTTCTGGAGTATTCCAAATTCAAAAAGTACTCCGAACTGCTTATGGGAAACGAATCAGATGATGATATTCCCATTCAGAGACGGCCTTCTGAATTCCAGCTTCCTTTCTCCGATGACGAGCTTTGGGAGGATGTGTCCACAAGAGATCTGATGGATACCTTCATCCAGCTGATGCAAAGCTATGATTTTGTTGAGGAGAAGGTATTCAACGTCTATGAGACTGTCACAGAGAAAGAGAAGATAGCTCTTATGAATGAGCTCTTTGAGACCCATGAGCAGATTCACTTCTCGGATTTGTTTGTGAAAAAATCACCTGAGCATATCATCTGCGCTTTCTTGGCTGTTCTTGAAGCTGTGAAAGACAAGATGATTCTTGTTGAACAGCCACAGCTTTTCGGCGAGATGACTCTGACAAAGCGTCCTGAAGACTGGAATCCGAATCTTGCCGATGATTATGACAGCGATTATGACGAGATGTCTGAAAACAGCCTTGAGGATGAGGACGATTTTTCAATTATTGAAGAGGATGAAACCGAAGATTGAGTGAATTATTCAGTAGGTTCAGAGACAGAAATGTAATTCCCAGCATGTTCATCTCAGTGGCTGTCACCATGATATTCACGAATGTAATGAGTATCGTAGCCACATTCATCGACGGTGTGATCACCAGCCGGTTTCTTGGTTCCTTCGATTATTCTTCTGTTTCTCTTCTGTCTCCTGTCATAAGCTTCTTCATTCTGTTCACGGCTTCTACATCTACAGGCTGTCAGATTGTCTGTTCCAAGGCGATCGGAGTAGGAAACAGGGACGAGGCCAATGCAACTTTTACGTATTCACTGATTTATGCCTTATTCATGGCGGTTTTCATTCTCGTATTCTGCTGGTTTTTCCCGACATTGCTGTTCCGTATAACCGGTGTATCACTTACGAGCCACCGTAATCTGTATTCCCACATGCTCAGTTACCTGCATGGATACATGCCGGGAATTCCGTTCATGATTCTCATTCAGGTGATTGTTCCAATTATAGTCCTGGACGGAGGAAAGAGCCGGTTCACCATCTCCTCGATTGTTTTCTTACTGACAGACATAACAGGAGACCTTCTGAACGTTCTGGTTTTCGAAGGTGATGTCTTCGGAATGGGATTGGCGACATCCGTTTCATATTTTGTGCAGCTTCTGTTTCTCTCTGCTCATTTTCTGAGCAAGAAGAGCTACTTCAGATTATCAGTCAAGAACATACGACGCCCCATTATCTCGGAAATAGGAAAGGCCGGAAATCCCACTACGGTCAAAAAGCTTTTCTCTGTCATTCGTGATATTGTCATCAACAGAATCAACCTTTCTGTAGCTGTATCGGCTGCTGCAATTGTCGCCTTGGGAATTCAGAGCGATTTGAACACCCTCATGCTCAGCATAGGAATTGGAATGGGAAACGCTCTTCTTTCAATGACCGGAATCTATTACAGCGCACAGGACAGAAAGGGTCTGAGAAAACTGTTTTCGTTTTCAATGAGTTTTTCGGCTGCCATCTCACTTACAGCGTGTGTTGTGGTTTTTTTCCTCGCACCCGCTCTTGCCTGGTCTTATACCAATGACAAAGAGGTTCTTGCCCTGGCTGTGTTAGGTATCAGATGCATGGCTTTGAGCATTCCCCTTGATACCATGTCATCTTCGTTTCAGTCATATCTTCAGGGCATCAGAAAAAGAAAGATCGTCAACGGAATCAGCTTCTTTGAGCGATTTTTCATTCCTGTTCTTGCGGCTGTATTCCTTGCCCGATTCTTCGGATCCAAGGGTGTTCTTGCATCGTTATTTCTGAGTAAGCTTTTTCTTGTTCTTGTGATGCTTGTGATAGTAATTGTCAAGAACAAGCATTTACCGAGGAGTATTTACGGTTGGATGCTCATTCCGCAGGATTTCGGCGGCAGCGAGGAAGATAATCTTTATATCCGCATAAAGACCATGGAAGATGTCGTAAAGGCACGCGATGATTCAGAGCAGTTCTGTATCGAACACGGAATTGAAGACAAGCGTGCACTGTACTGTGCTCTGTTTATTGAGGAAATGGCAGGAAATGTGGTTCTTCACGGAAAGCGCAAACACTTCAACTCTGTCTGCTGTGACTTCAGGCTTTTCATCAATGAAAACAAGATTTCCATAACGCTCAGAGATTACTGCCGCCAATTCGATCCGAACAGATACATCGAAACAAATCAGAATGAGGAGAAAGGTCTGGGAATCAAGATGGTCAAGAACCTGTCTTCCGATTTCCGCTATTTCAGCGCCTTCAACAGCAACAACCTCATCATAGTCATTGATTAACTGTATTGACAGACAGAAACATTTATGGTTTATTACAGACAACAAATTGCATTTAAAGGATAGAGGTGCGGCAGACATGAGTAGTCCGGGTGCCAAGACCGAGCAAGGGTCGTTGCCAGGGTGAAGTGGGATGCCGCCGAAAGCGAGTTGTTGCGAAGCCCGCTTGGTCATTCGGATAATATCCGCCTGACTGTCGCTGATGCGGAGAGCTATGTATTAATGCTTCTGATTAGAAACTGAAGATTAACATACAGGCCGATGCACAGCGCATCGGCCTTTCTTTTGCAAACAGGCGTGTAAATGCTTCGTTGCATTCTCGTGCCGTGCAGATAGCACTGTCACTCGGATGCGCCTTGCCTTTAACGCACCTGTTTGCAAACAGTTTTGCAAAGTTGATGGAGGAGAAAACATGAAAGCAGCAGAGCCTATCTTCAGAGGAGCGGCAACAGCACTGGTCACACCGTTTACGGAAACAGGTGTGGATTATGAGAACTTCGGACGCCTCATCGACTGGCAGATTGAAAGTGGAATCGATGCCCTGGTAATCGCCGGAACAAGCGGTGAGGGTTCCACACTTTCTGATGCTGAGCATAAAGAGGTTATCAAGTTCGCAGTCGAGAGAGTCGGTCACAGAGTACCGGTCATCGCGGGAACAGGATCCAACGAGACCCCTTATGCCATTGAGCTTTCCCAGTACGCATGTAAGGTCGGAGCCGACGGACTTCTGATCGTCACCCCTTACTACAACAAGGCAACCCAGAAGGGTCTTGTTAAGATGTACAATCAGATTGCAGATGAGACCGACAAGCCGATCATCCTTTACAACGTTCCTTCAAGAACCGGTGTGAACATCGAGCCCAGAACCTACGTTGAACTGGCAAGACACGACAGAATTGTCGCCATCAAGGAAGCAAACGGAAACATCTCCAAGATTGTCGAGACCGCAGCCCTTGTCGGAGACAGACTTGATATCTACAGCGGAAACGACGACCAGATTGTCCCGATTCTTTCAGTCGGAGGCCAGGGAGTCATCTCCGTTCTTTCAAACATCATGCCGCGTGAGACAAGTCAGATGTGTCATCTGTATTTCGAGGGCAAGGTGAAGGAAGCTGCAAAGATGCAGATGGATCTTATTCCACTGATCAATGCACTGTTCTGCGAGGTCAACCCGATTCCTGCAAAGGCTGCAGTCTCTGCAATGGGATACGGAAAGAATATCTTAAGGCTTCCTCTTACCGAGATGGAAAGCGAGCATGAGGCACACCTTCTGCAGCTTATGAGATATCACGGCCTTCTTGGCTGACCGGAGTTTATATGAGAGTCATTGTCAACGGAATAACAGGCCGTATGGGTACGATTATCAGAGACCTTTCTGAGAAAGGTTTTGCCGACGCTGTCTTTGCAGCGGGCGTCAGTCCTGATGTCGTAAAGGAAGAGGGCAATCTTCATCAGAGCTTTGAAAGCTGCACAGAGGATGCCGATGTGGTTGTGGATTTTTCATTCCACGGTGCTGTGGGAAGTCTTCTTGATTTCTGCGTCAGAAGAAACCTTCCTGTAGTAATTGCCACAACGGGTCACACTCCTGAAGAGAAGGCCTTGATCGAGAAAGCCTCAAAGAGCATCGCAATCTTCAGAAGCGCCAATATGTCCATAGGTGTGGCTGTCACAGCAGACCTTGCAAAGAAGGCCGCTTCAGCATTTCCCGATGCCAATATCGAGATTGTCGAGACCCATCACAACCAGAAGCTTGATGTTCCAAGCGGTACGGCTTTACTTCTGGCAGATTCAATCCGAAGTGCAAGGCCGGATTGCGTCTACAACATCGGACGCCATGAGAACGGAAAAAGAAGCTCATCGGAAATCGGAATCCATTCTCTTAGAATCGGAAATGTCGTCGGAATCCATGAGATTCTCATCTCAACCGGAAATGAGACAATAACAATCAAGCACGAGGCACATTCCAGAGCCCTTTTCGGAGAAGGCGCCCTCAGGGTCGCTTCATTTCTCATCGGAAAGAAGCCCGGAATCTACAACATGGAGGACATGTTAAAGTGAATGCGCAAGAGATAATCAACTACATCGCCACAGCCGAGAAAAAGACACCTGTGCGCCTTTTTGTGAAGGAGAGACAGCCTGTTAACTACGGCAGTGCCAAGGTATTCGGTCTATCAGATAAGATTGTCTTCGGAGATTGGAAAGAGCTCGGTCCCATTATCGAAGCGAACAAGGATAAGATAGAGGATATCGTCATAGAAAACGATGCCCGCAACTCCGCAATCCCCATGCTGGATAAAAAGAACATCAATGCCCGTATCGAGCCCGGTGCGATTATCCGTGAGCAGGTTGAAATCGGAGACAGGGCCGTAATCATGATGGGTGCCATAATCAACATCGGTGCCGTAGTCGGCGAGGGCAGCATGATAGACATGGGAGCTGTCCTGGGCGGAAGGGCAACTGTCGGAAAGAACTGCCATATCGGAGCAGGGGCCGTTTTGGCCGGTGTGATTGAGCCTGCCAGCGCAAGTCCTGTCATAATCGGCGACGGAACACTTGTGGGTGCCAACGCCGTTGTGATTGAGGGCGTTCATATCGGAAAGAACTGCGTTGTAGCAGCCGGAGCTGTTGTAATTGAGGATGTTCCTGATAACATGGTAGTTGCAGGCTGTCCTGCCAAGGTCATAAAGGCCCGTGACGAGAAGACTAATTCAAAGACTGCTCTTGAGGCTGCTCTCAGGACTCTCTGACGGAGAATGAAGTGGAAAAGAAGGTCCCGTTCACACTGAATCAGGCCAAAGCCTGGCGAGAAAGATTCTCAACGCCGTTTTACGTCTATGACGAATCCTCAATCAGAAAGACGGTCTCTGATGTTCAGAAAGCCTTTTCTTGGAACAAAGGCTTTTGCGAGTGTTTTGCCGTAAAGGCAACACCGACTCCCGCCATAATCAGGCTTCTGACTTCCTTGGGATGCGGAACA
>ONWV01000013.1 GCA_900321635.1 uncultured Spirochaetaceae bacterium
CAGCCCCCTGCATGCCCCATGTGGCGAAATTTACCACACGTGTTTCTCCGCAACTAAACCGAGAGTAGCGAAACCGGACAATACCATGCATGTACATTGATTGGAAAAAGCCGATCGCAGCTATCTATCACAAGAGCGGTCCTGACAGGCTTCTTATAAATATCCAAGGAGTTGAAATTCTTGGTTGGATTTGATGGTGCTATGCCCTTCTTGATTTCAATCGGGAATATCTCGTCATTTCTGACAATCAGCAGATCGACTTCTTTCTTTCCCAATGTCCTGAAATAATACAGTTCAGATTTCGGGTTACGACCGACTTTGAAATAGCTTTTCACTATCTCACTAACAACGAATGTTTCAAAAAAAGCTCCTGCCATAACTCCTTTTTCAAGCATCTGTGCGTCCTGCCATCGACATAAGTAAGCACATAGTCCAGTGTCCATGAAGTATAGTTTGGGGGCTTTGATTATAGTTGTAGAGGCATTCTTCATATACGGGTGAAGCATATAGATGAGTCCGGAGGTCTCTAGAATGGATATCCAGCGCTTGCAGGTCTTAACATCAATACCGACATTTCTGGAAATATCATCCCAATTGATTTCCTGCGCAGTACGCAGAGCCACAAGCGCAAGAAAGTTTCTGAACTGAAACTCTGATCCCGAAGAAATCAAAAGTTTGACATCTTTTTCCATATAGGTATCGATATATGAACTGAAAAAAAGATCTCTGTCTGTCTCCATGTTCACATATTCAGGCATGCCCCCTTGGAATATTTCTTCGAAAAGCTGAACTCTGCTTCTTGGTCGAGGTTTTCTCAAGGACTCTTTTTCTTTTAGAACTGTCAAATCCGGGTCAAATGAACCTCCCAGATTCTGATCCTTTTCATCCAAAGAAAGAGATGCCATATTGATTATGGCAGTTCTCCCCGCCAGAGATTCCACGGTAGCTTTCTGGAGCTCAAACTGATTTGATCCCGTGAGAACATACATGAGCTGATTAGGCTCGTTATTCATGAGCCATCTGTACTTATGATCATCGATGATGTCCTTAATATAAGGTAGTAGTTCCGGAGCTTTCTGAATCTCATCAATTATTACTGGCCATGTATGGGTTTCCAAAAATAGTTTCGGGTTAGTTTTAGCCAAATAGAGTTCTTGATAATTATCCAAAGAAACCACAGGGATGGAATCTCCGAACGCATGACGAACGGTTGTTGTTTTACCTACCTGCCTTGCACCGTAGACGGTGATGCAGCAAAACTGTTCGGCAGCGTTTCTTATGGTTTTTTCCACTACTCTCTGATAGAACATACCATCCTCCAGAGACAATAATAGAATATAACAAGTCACAAATCAATATGAAAATGGGAGTCGACTACCGTTTTCATCAAGATTGTTTCTATATATCAATACACAAGACCGCATCTTCATTGTTCATCTATTTAAAGACTTATTAGAACCAGCGCTGAAGGAGGATGCCTGCGGCAACGGAGACGTTAAGCGACCCTTTGGCTCCGCCCATGGGGATGCTGACGCGGCTTTTGCAGCAGGATAGGACTGAAGGACTTATTCCAAACTCCTCGGAGCCAAGGACCGCCACTCCTGATGCGGGAAATGAAAACTCGTTGATGGAGACCCCGCCTAATTCCAGGGCAATGACATTTTTGGGGTCATAGGTGCCTAAAAAGGAAACCACATCTGATTCGGACATGAAAGACCATGGAATTACAGTTGTGGTTCCTCTTGAGGTTCGAAGCGCTCTGACATGCTCGGGCGAGGCTGTTCCCTCTACAAGTATGATTTTTGAAACTCCGAAGGCTTCTGCACTTCGGAAGATGGCTCCTACATTGTAAGGACTTCTGATTCTGTCTAAGACAAGAACCTTATCCTGGACTATGCGTTGCGTTTCATCCAAGGCTCCGCTTGAATCCGTAAAATCCCAGTCAGAAGGCTCTGCGCCGAGCTTTGCAAGGATTGCCTGACTTTGGTCTTCCAAAAAGAAGGCAAGTTCTTCGGGGTTATCAGGCCTACCAAACCCATCAAGCCTATCAGGCCTAGCAGGCTTATCAAGCCCAGCAAAACCTTCCAATTTGAGGACTTCATTGATATAGTCCAGGTCTACAGGCTGGCCGTTCTTGCAGGAGACGGCGGCTTCATGGAGGATCATCGAGATTTTTCTGAGTCTTGTGCGTTCTTTTAAGGTGGAAAGCTTTTTGACGGTGATCACTCGTCTTCCTCGTCGGAATCGTCTCTTTCCTTTTCGGGAGGCAGGACCACAAAGGCGAACTCGCCCTTCACTACCTTGAGCTGGCTGATGATCTCGGAGGCCGTGCCGTAGAGAAACTGCTCAAAGGCCTTGGTCATCTCGCGCCCAAGGACTATGCGGCGGCTGTCATCAAGGTCGCGGATCTCAGAAAGGGTCTTGAGGATGCGAAACGGGGATTCATAGATTATGAAGGCCTCGTCGCGAGACAGCAGTTCTTTGAGGCGGGTCTTTCTGCGGCCGCTTTTGGGGGATAAGAAGCCCTCGAAGGTGAAGGTCTTGCCGCTAAGGCCGCTTGCGGAAATCAGGGTGACGGAGGCGCTGGCGCCGGGGATGGGAACGACTGTAAAGCCTGCTTCGCGGACGGCACGGACAAGGCGGCTTCCCGGGTCGCTGACACCGGGGGTTCCTGCGTCCGAGCAGTAGGCAACGTCCAGGCCCTGGGAAAGAAGGCCCACTATGCCCTGGCTGGAGGCGGCCTCATTGTGCGCATGGCAGGCAATGAGGCGCTTTCCTGTTATCTCAAGGTGATTGAGGAGCATCTGGGTGTGCCGAGTATCCTCACAGGCAATCACGGGGACTTCACGCAGTGTCTTTATGGCCCTGAGCGTGATGTCGTCGAGATTACCTATCGGTGTGGCTACAATATATAGACTTCCCATTATCATCATCCTAACAAGTCAATAGCCGAAGCAAAGACTAGGAGCGAACGAGTGACAGTGCTATCTGCACGGCACGAGTGATTGACGCCGTATTTGCTCGGATATTCACTTGTCCAGCTTGAAGTAGATCTTCAGTTCGTCGAGCTGCTTCTGGTCCACATCGTTCGGGCTGTCGTCCATCGGCGAGACTGCGAAGCTGTTCTTCGGGAAGGCAATGGCCTCGCGGATCGAGTTCTGGTCGCTCATAATCATGACCAGGCGGTCGATGCCGGGGGCGATTCCTCCGTGTGGTGGTGGTCCGAACTTGAATGCATTGAGCAGGAAGCCGAACTTCTTTTCAGCCTCTTCGTCCGAGAAGTTGCAGATGCGGAAGATTCTCTTCTGAAGCTCTATATCGTGGATTCTGATTGAACCGGATGCACACTCGTAGCCGTTTACAACCATGTCGTACAAATCTCCGCGGACCTCGCCTGGATTCTCCTCAAGCGTCGGGATGTACTTGGCCTGTGGCATGCTGAACATGTGGTGGGCAGCCTCCCAGTGGCCCTCGTCCTCGTTGTACTCAAACAGCGGGAAGTCGACGATCCAGCAGAACTCAAAGCCCGGGCGGATCAGGTTCAGGTCCTTTCCGAGTTTGGTTCTGATTGCACCTGCTGAGGCGCAGCACTTCTTCCAGGACTCGTGGGCGACCATGAAGATCACATCGCCTTCCTTGGCGCCAAGGAGGCTGCAAAGCTCTGCTTCAAGGCCAACAAAGAACTTGGCGGCGCTGCCTGAAAGGGCGTTGTTTGCACCGACTTTGATGAACGGAACGAACTTGGCGCCGTAGACCTTGGCGGCCTCGCCCACTTCGTCCAGGTACTTTCTTGTAAAGTCAAAGCCCTCTGTCTTGGGGGCAACAAGTGCCTTAACAGAGCCCTTGTTGGCAAGAATCTCCTTGTAAGCATCGAATGTGGACTTCTGTACGACTGATGCAATGTCCTTGATCTCACAACCGAATCTGAGATCGGGCTTGTCGCAGCCGTAGGTGTTCATGGCATCGAAGTAGTCGATTCTTCTGAAGTGAGCGGGAAGCTCGTAGTTCATCACGCGCTTGAAGACGTAGCCGAAGAGCCTTTCCATAAGGCCCAGAACATCGTCACGCTTTACGAAGCTCATCTCAAGGTCCAGCTGGGTGAACTCGAGCTGTCTGTCGCCTCTGGAGTCCTCGTCTCTGTAGCAGCGGGCAATCTGGAAGTACTTGTCAAAACCGCTGACCATCAGAAGTTGCTTGTAAAGCTGAGGGCTCTGTGGAAGAGCATAGAACTTTCCGGGATATTTTCTTGAAGGAACAAGGAAATCACGGGCTCCCTCGGGCGTGGATCTGATGAGAGTCGGAGTTTCGATCTCATAGAAACCCTCGTCGCAGAGGTAGTCGCGGATGGCCTTGATGAACTCGTGTCTCAGACGTATACGGCTCTGCATGCCGCTGCTTCTCAGGTCCAGGAACCTGTACTTGAGTCTCAGGTCCTCGTTTACAACCTGGTCTCCGTCGATTACAAACGGAAGAGTTGCGCAGCGGGAAAGGATTTCAATCTTCTCGGCCTTGACCTCGACCTCTCCTGTGTCCATGTCGGAGTTGATCATGTTCTGCGGACGGAGTCTGACAAGACCCGTCACTGCAATGCAGTACTCCATCTTCAGCTCTGAGGCTGTCTTCTGAAGCTCCGCACTTGCATCATCATCTACGACGACCTGGGTAATGCCATATCTGTCTCTGAGATTGATGAAGTGAAGTGCTCCGTGGTTTCTGTCACGGTGTACCCATCCGTTGAGTACAACGGTCTTTCCTGCGTCTGCAGCTCTGAGCTGTCCGCATGTGACTGTACGCTGATCAAAGTTCATAAGAAACTCCCTTATTTCGGTAATGGATTTTATCACTACATAATTTGTTCTTCAATACTGAGTGGATTACTGATACAATTTAGGTATGAGCACAAAGAGAAGCAAAATCAAGGCTTTTGACACCTTCAGCAAGGCACTTTGCCTGCTGGAGAAAGAAGACAGGGAGCTTTACAGCTGGAGCAGAAACCGCCTTGCACTGTCACATGCACTGGCAGTTCATATTCAGGACCTTCTTTCCGACTCCAAACCCCGTTTTTCCGTGGACCTATGTCCTGTGCTCAGCAAATCCTCAAAAGCCCTGAATCCCGACATTCTTGTGCACAACCGCCAAAGCGGTCAGCAGATCCTTTCCGTGGTCTGCCGTAACGAGTACCTCACGGAAACCGAGCAAAGCGAGCTTATCCGCTTTAGAAAAGACAGCAGCTGCGAGCTGGTTCTTGCCCTGTCCTTCATGGTCCAGAAAAACTACATGCTCATCTATGCCGCCAACGAGGACCGCATCGAGTACTACCACTTTGACAGAAACTCCATGACGCTTGAGCCTGTGAGAAAGCGCGAGCTTGAAAGCAGGAAGGAAGACAAAGACCAGCTTACGCTGTACAAGATGTTGAAAAAGAGCTGAGCCATGGCAACAAAGTATCAACTTGAGACAATCCCGGTCTGGGACGGCATCAAAAGCCAGAGCGAATGTTTTATCTGCGATCTTATGGAAAAAGCCCAGGAAGACAGCGTTGAATTCTACCTGGGTTCCTCCGTCATGAACCCGGAGACAAGAGTCAGGGTCAACACCACAGGCTTCTGCCCCAGACACACTGCAATGCTTGTGAATGCAGGCCATCCGAACTCAATGGCAGTACTTTGGGAGTCACATTTACAGACTACGCGGGAATCCCTTGGTAAGGTTTTTCAAGGGCTTCAAAACCCAAAGAACCCCAAGAAAACAATAGCATCACTTGAAAGCGTGCTATCAGAACGTGAAAAAGGCTGTCTTATCTGTAGCCGCATGAATGACCGTCTTGTACGCTACTGCTTCACAGTTGCATACCTGTGGGGACAGGATCCGGAGTTCAGAAAAGCCTTTGAAGAAAGCAAGGGCTTTTGCCTTCATCATATGTCAGTCATCCTTAAAATGTCCCTTGAGGCACTGGATGCAAAGCAGCAGAAGGCCTTCTGTCAGAGCATGGCGGATTTACAGCTAAGGAACCTGGACAGAACTGCAGCCGATCTTGTGTACATGATAGAGCACTACAAGAGCGAAAACCGCGATAAGTCCTGGAACGGATGCGAGGATGCACAGGTTCGTGCAGTGTTCAAAGAAATTGGAAAAGGTAGAACCGGAAGATAATCAGTGACGCTCGTCGAAATTTGTGTAGCACTCGCAGAACCTGGCGGCAAAGGATGGCTTTTCAGAGGCAACGTACAGGTGCTCGGTTGAGCCGTACTCAAGAACTCTGAAGCTTGCAATCCCCTGCACCCTTTCCTCTGTTGCTATTGTGGTCACACTGGACGGAGCAGGAGAAAAGCCCTGAAGCATCACAATTGGCGATATTCCCAATAGGTAGGAGACAAACACAGCCTGAACTCCCAGATGGCAGAACAGGACTATGGTGTCGTTGTTAGGAGTTACTGCCCTGTAGTATCCGCCTTCACGCACATAGCCGTGCTTTGCTAAAAGCTCATCAAGACCCCGTGTCACGATCAGGTATTCTTTGTGGACATTGGTTCCTTTAAGTTCAGGAGCCTTATACCATCTGTCCTTGTCATAAAAAAGCTTCTGTTTTGTCCAGTCCTGGGGAAGCCAGTCCCAGCAGATTTCCGCACGGCCGGGGGTGTTGGGTTTTTCACAGCGGCCTCTGAACTCCTCAAGCCATGGAAGAAGCTCTGCCGTGCGCCCGATTTTATCAAGCGTAAAAGATGCCGTGCGCCTTGCACGGCCGAGCGGCGAGCAGTAGAAAGCTTTCACATCAAGTTTGGAAAGCTTATCAACCAGAAGGGAGGCCTCGCGGTCTCCCTTCTGAGTCAATGAGTCATGTTCGTAATCAGGCTCTGCGTGTCTTACTACGATGAGTTTCAAAACACGAACCTGTCAGCGCTTGATAAGAGCTTCTGCCTTGGCTGCGATGTCCTCTGCAGTAAGGTGGAAGGTCTTCATCAGGTAGTCCAGCTTTCCGACTTCGCCGAATCTCTCGCCGATGCAGACAAAGTCCATCTTGGCAGGATATGTGGTTGCAAGGTGTGCGGCCACTGCCTCTCCAAGACCTCCTGCGTAGCGGGCGTTCTCACATACAAGAACGTGGCCTGTTTCTTTGGAGACCTTGTCCAAAAGTTCGGTATCAAGCGGCTTGATTGTGTGGATATCCACAAGGGTTGCGCTGATGCCCTTCTGTTTCAGAAGATCCACAGCCTTGACAGCTTCGTTGACAATGACTTCGTCAGTTGCAACTATGGCAAGATCCTTACCGTCTGCAAGAACGTTGCCCTTTCCAAGCTTCACCTGACCCGGAGCGTAGCGGTGTGTGCCGCCCTTTCTTCTGAGTCTTGTGTATGAGCTGTGTCCGCTCTCAAAGGCCTGGATTGTCAGATCGTAAAGGCTCTGTGTGTCAGACGGATCTAAGACAATCAGATCCGGAATGAGTCTCATAAGGCCCACGTCCTCAAGCGGCATGTGTGTTCCGCCGTTGATCTGGGCGGTGACACCTGCGTCTGTTCCGATGAGGTGAACGCGCTGACCTGCGTAGTTTACCGAAAGGAAGAACTGGTCATATGCACGGCGCGATGAGAAGCATCCGAATGAGTGTGCATAAGGAACAAAGCCCATCGAGGAAAGACCTGCAGCAACTCCGACCATGTTGGCCTCGGCAATTCCGCAGTTGAAGAACCTTGTGGGGAACTCCTTTGCAAAGGGGACGCTGTTTACGCAGCTTGAGAGGTCAGAGTCCAGAAACACTACCTCGGGGTGTGCCTTGGCCAGATCGATGATTGCGGCCATGAGGGCATCTCTCATGTCTTTGATGTCAGATGTATCTCTCATTTTGCACCTCCGTTCAGGACGCTGATTGCGTATTCTTCATTCTCAGGGCTGATAGCCATGCTGTGGTTTGCCTTGATGCCCTCGCCGGGGGCATAGCCCTTGCTCTTGATGGTATCAAGGATAATCATGCTCGGGCGGCACTTGACGGCCTTGGCTTTCTCAATGGCCTCGGCAATCTGGTTAAAGTCGTGTCCGTTGATCCTCTGCACGTGCCAGTTGAAGCCCAGCCAGCGTGTATCGATATTGTCCATGTTGATGATATCGGCTGTGTAGCCGTCAAGCTGCTGACGGTTGAAGTCCGTGAATGCAATCAGGTTGCCAAGCTTCTGGGTTGATGCGAACTCGGCCGCCTCCCAGATCTGACCTTCCTGGCTTTCGCCGTCACCGATGATTGTGAAGGTGTAGGAATTCTCGCCCTTGAGCTTCTGTCCCAGAGCAATTCCAACAGCGGCGCTGAAGCCCTGTCCCAGAGAACCTGTCGTAAAATCGACACCAGGGGTCTTTCTCATATCACAGTGGCTGGGGAGGTTGGTTCCGCCGACATTCAGCGTCATGAGCCAGTCCTTGGGGAAGTAGCCCTTCTCTGCCAGTGTGGCATAGACGGACGGACCTGCGTGGCCCTTGGAGCAGACAAAGCGGTCTCTGCCTTCCATCTTGGGCTTGGATGGGTCGATGTTCATCTCGTGATAGTAGAGATAGGTCAGAACCTCAACGATGGACATGGCTCCGCCGATGTGTCCGTTTCCTAGATGTGCTATCTCATGGATTGTCGAGATCCTGATGTCCTTGGCTTTTGCGGCCAATGACTCAATGGTCTGTTTATCAAGCATTTGATACCTCTCTTAAAAGACGTTCGTCAAATATACGGGATAATTCTAGCACTTCACAATTTGCCTTGCAACTGATGCATATATTTAGATATTATCTTAAATCGTAAATAAGGAGTATGTCGTGAGACAAAGCAGATTGTTTTCAAAGACCCTGAGAGAGGCCCCCAACGGAGCTGACTGCAAGGGTTATGAGTATCTTCTCAGAGCAGGCTATATCGACCAGCTCGCAGCCGGAATCTTTTCCCTTCTTCCTTTGGGATTCAGGTCCATCCAGAAAATCTCCGCCATTGTCAGAGAGGAGATGAACGCACTGGGTGCTCAGGAAATCCTGATGCCTGTTGTAAACCCCGGAGACCTCTGGAAGGAGACCGGACGCTTTTACAGCATCGACAGGGAGATGAGCCGCTTCAAGGACCGCAACGACAGAGACATGGTTCTGGCCATGACTCATGAGGAGTGCTGCACTGACCTTGGAAGAAACGTCATTGATTCATATAAGCGCCTTCCCCTTTTGGTCTATCAGCTTCAGACCAAGTGGAGAGACGACCCAAGACCCAGAGCAGGCCTCATCCGTGTGCGTGAGTTCACAATGAAGGACAGCTACAGCTTCGACAAGGATCAGGAAGGTCTTGAGAAGGTCTACAAGGCTCACTACGACGCCTACTTCAGAATTTATAAGCGTTGCGGACTTCCCGTCATCGCAGTCGGTTCTGACAGCGGAATGATGGGCGGAAAGGTTGCTCACGAATACATGTACCTTTCCCCGATCGGCGAGGATACAATCATCCACTGCCCGTCCTGCGGCTACACTGCAAACAGACAGGTCGCAAGATTCCAGAAGGATTATTATCCCGAGGCCCCCAAGGCCAAGGAGCTTGTCGAAACCCCAGATGCAAAGACAATCGAGGACCTTTGCAAGTGCCTGAACATTCCTGCCACAAAGACAGCCAAGGCACTGTTCATGGTCGGTACCTTCATCAACGACCAGAACGGTGAGGAAGAGGACAAACTTGTTGTTGGAATCGTCCGCGGAGACATGGACATTGAGGAGAACAAGCTTCAGAACGCAGCCAAGGCCAATAGCCTCAGACCTGCACATGAAGAGGAAATTCTTGCAGCCAACATGGTTCCGGGCTTCGGTTCGCCTATCGGATGCAAGAAGGGAACTGTTGTCATAGTAGATGACTCCGTTGCCAAGTCCAACAACCTTGTAGCAGGCGCAAACAAGGCAGGCTACCATTATCTGAACACCAACTTCGGAACCGACTATGACGGAATTGTCGCAGACATCGCTTCTGCTGCAGACGGCTACAGATGCCCAACCTGCGGAAAGGCTCTTTCTGCTTCAAAGGGTGTTGAGGTCGGAAACATCTTCCAGCTGGGAACACGTTACTCAGAGGCCATGAACTGCTACTACCAGGATGAGAACGGACAGAGAAAGCCTGTCATCATGGGAAGCTACGGAATCGGAATCGGAAGACTTCTTGCATGCCTTTGCGAGGAGTACAACGACGAAAGCGGCCTTAAGCTTCCTATCGCAGTTGCCCCCTATCAGGTCCACTTCATCAGCCTGATCAAGGACACCGAGGTCTCTGACAAGATCTACGATGAGCTTGAGAAAGCAGGAATCGAAGTTCTGTACGATGACAGAAAGGAATCTGCAGGAGTCAAGTTCGCTGATGCTGACCTTATCGGAATCCCAATCAGGATCACACTGGGTAACAGAAGCTTCAACGAAGGAAAGTGCGAGGTCAAGGTAAGAGGAAGCCAGGAAGAGGCCATGAGCTTTGATCTGGACAATCTTGCACAGGAAATCAAGACCCTCATTGCAAAGCTCGAACAGAGGGTATGATTACCGAGCTTTGATAACATATCGGGCTGCTTCCGAAAGGTCGCAGCCCACTTTTTTTTGTCTTAAATTTATCTTGTGATTCCGGTCTTGAGTCTGGCCTGTCTGTCTGCCTTCTTCTGCTTGTACATCTCGGCATCGGCCAGCTTGATGATGTCCCAGATAGCAGCTTCATTGTGTGACGGCACGTAGTCTGCATAGCAGCCGCGTGAGCAGGAGATGCGGATTTCGCTGTCAGTTGCAGTTCCCTCTATTCCGATTAAAAGGCGTCTCATCATGGCTGACATGTCAACTTCAACATCGCTGAAAAGAACATAGAACTCGTCGCCGCCTGTTCTGAACGGAACTCCTCTGTTTTCAAAGCATTCCTTCAGGCACTGGGCAAAGTCCTTGATCAGCTTATCGCCTGCTGCGTGACCATAGCGGTCGTTGGTGATCTTCAGGTCATTCAGATCGCAGACAATACAGCCGACTCTGATGGACGAAGCATGGCTGTTTGCAAGCTCTGTGATGTACATCTCAAGCGCACGCCTGTTTCCAAGACCCGTCAGGATATCGGTCTTGGCCATTGAAAGATAGTCGCCTGCATGACGGCCTTCGTTGATCATGCCGAAGAATCTTCTGAACAGCAGTGTCATCTGAGAGAAGTTGAAAATCAGAAGTCCCAGGATGAAGAACGGCGAAAAGCGCGTGATGTATTCGGCAAAATATGTGACAAGCTCCATCACAGAACCTATTACAAGCGATACAAGGCCCACGAGGAACACAATCAGAAGGCTTCTCTTCTCTTTGAGGAACTCATCGACGGACTGGATGATCAGAATCACAAGACCTATTACGATTATCGTAATTGTAGTGATGGCCGTGGACACCAAGCTGGCAACACCCGCAAAGTGCAGGATGTTCATCACAATCAGATTCACAAAGGATGCTATGAACAGTGAGAAGTCCAGAACCCTCATTCTGACAAAGGCAGAATACATGAAGATGCTTAGTGAAAGCGGAAGGAACATGAACAGCTCATAGGCCCCTATTCCCATAAGCGCCGGGTTGAAGCCGAAGCTCACAAGAAGCCTTACGTTCATCAGCATCCACATAGAGCACAGGCCCAAAAAGAACAGGAAGTTGATGAAAGGCTTCGGAAGGACCGACTTCTTTCTTCCCACAATCCCTATGATGGTCATGGTGACTATGATTGTCATGAATACCGTCACAAGAACAATGATCGGAAGATTTTCCCTGACACTTTCAAGCACAGTGTCCTCGGCACTGCCGAAATAGAACGGGCTGACTGTGATGGGAGATGTGGATTTCAGATGGACCGTGACCTCGGAGGCCTCGTTCGGGCGGACATTCAGAAGACACCTGACATCATACTCAACAAGAAGGAAGCGGCTGTCATCGTCAAAGATTCTTGAATAGACCAGGTTTCCGTCCTGGAAGACCTCTACCGAGCAGTTGTAGGCCACAAAGCTCAGCATGTTCTTTTTTGCGTCCTCGGAGAATACGAAGATCCTGCTCAGAGAAATCTCGTTGGTGCTCAGGCGTCTGAAGAATCTGTCAAACTCGGCAATGTCGCCGTTTTCGCTTAGAACCGCCCAGCCGTCAGATACCTCATCGACCGGAGAGGTTCTCAGGTCAAGATAATCCGCAGCCGTTCCGCTGGATGACATCACAATCACGCCGAATGAGAATACGATTGCAACAAGGAGAAGTATGTTTATCAGACTTGGTATCTTTCTGGTTTGTTCCATCTTATTTAGTTTACAGGACTTTCACCGTCCGTGTCCACATTTAGTGGCCTGAAGCGGGATTTGTTTTTATTTTCACCCGCGTGTTGGTTTTTTTGCAAATTTTAACGAAAAATTTAGTAAAACTCTCGGAATTTTGGGTTTTCGGGGTCTCTGATTCTTTACATATTATGGTTTTTCTGAAATAATTCGAATTAATATTTCACTTCCCAAAAAAGGATTAGGCTAAAGAGTATGACAAATAAGCAAAAAACCCTTAACAAAAAGCTGCTTGCAGCCGCAATCTCTTCAACTTCTGCAAATGAAATCCACACTCTGGTCAGACAGGGTGCCGAGATCAACTGCACTAACGAATGGGGCCTCACTCCCCTGATGCTCGCCGCACAGTACAACACACACGTTGTTGTCCTGAAGGCTCTGCTCAAGGACGGTGCGGACATCGCTGCTGTTGAGCCCAAGTACAGATCAAACGCTCTGCATCTTGCAGCCAACATGTGTTCCAACCCCAAGATCATCGAGGCTCTTGTAGAGGCAGGATCGGACATCAATGCCAGAAACTACCTGGGAGAGACTCCGCTTATCATGGCAGTCCTTCAGAACGAGAACACAAGAATCTTCTCACAGCTGATCACCTGCGGTGCGGACATTTCCATCTGTGACTGGCAGGGACACAATGTGATGGACTATGCAAGGCGCGAAAAGAGACCTTACATCATCACAATCCTCAAGCAGCTCGGTCTTTAATCCAGTCATTGCCGTTAATCCGGCACAAGAGGCAGTCTGTAGACCCCAAAGTATGGTCGCCAGACTGCTCAAGGCAGTCTGAAGGACGCATACCATGTCCTGCAGACTGCTTTTTTTTTCACTCGGTTTAAATATTACAGATTTTCCTTCCAGACCCTGATCGGATTCAGCCTGAATCGGACAGCGACATAGAGCCATGCAAAGAGAATGCATGTCAGATGCAGAAGATGTGCCACTCCGTTTGCAATTCCGTACACCTGTGAGAAGACCTCAATGGCAATGTAGAACAGCACAAGATAAGGCATCTTGATCGGAATGATGAAGAACAGCAAAACCTGAGCGCTTGGGAAAAGAACAGATGACAGGAACAGCAGCGCATAGATTGCACCTGAGGCTCCTATTACAGGCACTCCGATTACAGCTCCCTGCAGAGCATAGTACAGATAATGGACAAGACCGCCCATGATGCCGCAGAAGAAATAGAACAGCAAAAACTCCCTGGTTCCCAGCGCCCTCTCAATAGAACGGCCGAACATAATCAGGGCGAACATGTTCAGAAACAGGTGCATCGGGCTTCCGTGCACGAACATGTAGGTCACAAGCTGCCACACCCAGCCCGAGCTCACAAAGCCCGGAATCAGGCTCAGCCAGTAGTAAAGCGGAATACCCTTGAAGGAAATTCCGGTATAGTGCACAGCAAAATAAACAAAGACATTAACCAGCAGCAGATAGACCGTTGCGTTCGAATACGTGTATTTAAACTTCTTGTTCAAAAAGGAATCTTTCATCATTGTATCTAAAATAGTGAACTACGCGGGCAATGGCAAGTGCAAGATGACAAGGGCCTTGTTTTAATCTACAATGATGCCATGGCAACAAGCAGAAGGGACACAGCAGATTCATATACCCAGAGGGCTCACAAAGAGGGCTACCCGGCCCGAAGCGTCTACAAGCTGGAGGAAATCCAGCAGGCGAACCACATCATAAAACCCGGGGACACCGTCCTTGATGTAGGTGCGGCACCTGGAAGCTGGACCCTCTACACCCACCGCATGCTCCTTAAAGGCAACGGCACCATAATCAGCGTCGATCTGAACCCGCTGAATCTCAACCCCGTCCCCCCTACCGTCACAGCCTACGTGGGCGATGCCTTCTCCAAGGAAATCCGCGAGAAACTCACAAGCCACGGCCCCTATGACGCCATCATCAGCGACGCCGCCCCCATGACCACCGGCAACCGCACCGTGGACACCACCCGCAGCGAGTGGCTCGCCGAGCAGGTCCTCTACCTTGCAAAGGAGCAGCTCAAGACCCACGGCAACCTTGTCATCAAAATCTTCCAGGGCGGAGGCCAGCAGCAGCTTCTGGTCGAGATGCGCAAGCTCTTCAAGAAAGCCAAGACCCTCAAGCCCAAAGCCTGCCGTGTCGATAGCTTCGAGACCTACCTCATCGGCCTGGACAAGAACTGATTTCTCAAAAAAAAGGGGCCGCTACTATGACGACCCCTTGCTTGGAAATCAAATCTTAAACTACTTTGTTATCACACAAGCAGCGAATGAAGCTTTCTTGCGAACTCCGCAGGATTCTTGGGCATGACACCTTCTGAAAGAAGGGCCTGATCCAGAAGAACGCTTGCTGCGTCCTCTACGAACTTATCATCCTTGGATTCGACAATCTTCTTCACAAACGGATCTTCGGCATTGACCTCCAAAATAGGAGCGCTGCCCTCGTAGCCCTGCTGGCCCATGGCCTTCAGAAGCTGCTGCATCTGCACGGACGGGTCGTTCTCGTCTGTGACAACAACGGCGGAGACATCGGTAAGTCTTGAAGAAACAACAACTTCCTTGACTCTGTCGCCAAGAGCCTTTTTGAGCTTCTTGGTGACCTCGCTTCCCTTCTCCTTGGCCTTTTTCTTCTCGTCATCGGTCAGAAAATCGTCCATGGTTCCGCTCTTGTTCACGGCCTTGAGCGGTATATCCTTGTACTTGCCAACCGAGGAGATCACAAGGTCATCGATATCATCGGTCATGAGAAGGACCTCAATGCCCTTTTCCTTGAAGGATGAAAGAAGCGGCGAGCTCTTTAAGGCCTGCTCGTCGGAGCCCGTAATGTAGTAGATGCTCTTCTGGTCGGCAACCATCCTCTCCTTGTAGTCCTTGAGCGAGGTGTAGCCGTCAACAGCGGTGCTCTTGTAGCGCACAAGCTCCAGAAGGTCATCCCTGTTGGCATAGTCCTGATAAAGGCCTTCCTTCATCGGGCGGTTGTACTGCTCGATGAACTTCTCATACAGCTCCTTGTTCTGTTCCGAGATCTTCTTGAACTCGCCCAGAAGCTTCTTCACCGAGGCGTTGCGGATGTTTGCCATCACGCGGTTCTGCTGCAGAATCTCACGCGAGACATTCAGCGGAAGGTCCTCGCTGTCAATGATTCCACGGACAAATCTTAGATATGTCGGAAGCAGCTCCTTCTCGTCGTCTGTGATATAAACACGCTTGACGTAAAGCTTTACGCCAGGCTTGTAGTCTGCATGATACATGTCAAACGGGGCCTTTGCAGGAACAAAGAAAAGCGTTGTGTACTCGGTAGCTCCCTCTGCCTTTGTGTGGACATAGAAAAGCGGATTTTCCGAGTCATAGCAGGTGTTCTTGTAGAACTCGTTATAATCTTCTTCCTTCAGCTCGCTCTTGCTTCTGGTCCAAAGGGCTGCGGCGCTGTTGATCTTCTCGACCTTGTGCTCGCTGCCTGTGACATTGTACTTATCATCGTATGTGTTTTGGTCATAAGCAAGATAGATTGGGTATGCGATATGGTCGCTGTACTGCTTGATGAGGTTCTCAATCTGCCATCTGTTGGCATATTCTTTGCCCTCGTCATTCAGATGCAGCACGATAGTCGTACCGCACACCGGGCGATCGGCCTCTTCTATAGTATATTTATCCTTGCCGTCGCTGACCCACTTGTAAGCCTGGTCGCTTCCGTAGGCCCTGGATGTCACCTCGACCTTGTCCGCCACCATGAATGCCGAATAGAATCCCACTCCGAACTGGCCGATGAGGTTGCTGTCCTTCTTCTGGTCCTCCGTCAGGTTCTGCAGGAAATGCTTGGTCCCCGACCTTGCGATGGTTCCGAGATTCTCGCTCAGCTCATCATGGCTCATGCCGATGCCGTTGTCCTCGATCGTAAGTGTACGCTTTTCACCCTCGGTGAACGAAAGATCAATCCTCAGCTCCCCGTCAGGTGTCTTTCCATCGACCAGTGTCTTGTACTTCAGCTTGTCCAGCGCATCTGATGCGTTTGATACCAGCTCGCGCAGGAATATCTCCTTATGTGAATACAGTGAATGAATGATCAGCTGCAGAAGCTCCGACACTTCTGTCTTAAACTGTTTTCTTTCCATGTGTTTCCTCCGAAATCAAATCAAAGTTAATTAAAACTTCGCCAATCGGCAACTGCGCACGGTTGTCAGTCGCCTGGCCGTCATTTGCCTGGCCTTCAGACAAAAAGAAGGCCGACCCTTTCGGATCGGCCTTGAATCTATAATCCACTAACCCAATCGAATATCAAAGTGCGGTGGCTGTGAGTGTCACACAAGCCTGATATGTTGCATCAACCAGGTTTGAATTGGTCGGCCATGCAACATCGAAAGAACCAACAACTGTTCCAGCTGCGCTAGCACCGGCGACGAATCTGACGAATGAAACTTCTGAACCATACTGGACACCGTTCATCTCGATTGAAACACCGTTTGTGCTGTAGGTCTTGCCTGCGACTCTTGCTGTGAGCTCAGTTGCTGAAACCTGAAGGAGAACAGACCCGAAAGCGTTGCTGTTGTTGATCTGGATGATGTCGAAAGAAGTTCTGACGTCGGTCTTTGCAATCTCATCTGTGCTGTAGATGACTGAAGCATCGATCTTACCAGTCTCTGCATTTCTGATTGCATACTTTGCATCAACCTTCTCGACTCTTGAGACGAGAGTGATAGTCTGAGTCTCAGCGAACACGACTGCTGCAACCAGGACCATCAGTAGAACCAGAACTGCTTTCTTCATCTCGTCTCTCTCCTTTGAAGTTTTTCTTTACACTTAAATGGTAGCTTGCAAAGAGACGGCCGAGAGCCACTTTCAGACCAGTTTTTACCCGTTTTTGGCACTTTTTTACTAAAAAAGCCCGATTTTTCGGCAAAAATTACAGAATGAAATTAAATTAATTTCTTTTCTTTTTTATCTTCACTTTGATAATATTTTTTTTGAATTTGTAAAAATAACAAACTAGTCCTTTCAAAAGAACAAACTATCCAGCAAACCAATCCCTCAAAAACAACAAGATTCCCGCCCGGCCCGATTGTCAATCAGCTGTGTGTTACCTGTGCGCTTGTCTGCACATGCAAGGCCAGGCGCGGCCGTGTAGCCTGGCGCCTGAGGCCTTTAGGCTTGTGCAGGTCCACAATGCACAGGTTACACATCGGCTTATTGACATGAGGACCTACTCAGTGAGCCGCAGACACCCCAGACGCACCGTCAAGCCCAGCGAGCCCGAAGGCACCAGAAAGCCCAGACACACCAGACAACCCGAACGCCCACTTCATACAATCAGCCCGGCGGCACTTATTATGCAAACCGGGCTGAGGATCTGTTATGAAATAATTTTTGAATCTGGCAAAAGGGCAATAAAAAACCACCGAATCGCTTCGGTGGCCTTCTATATCTTTTACAATTCTTTATTTCTATTAGATTGTTGTGTAAGCAAGAGTGATGTCTGCTGTGTATGTTCCAGAAGGAAGATCAGCTCTCTTTGCCCAGCTAGCTGTGAATGATCCAATCTCACCAGCTGCAACATATCCGTCATACTGCGGCTTGAAGGTTACAACGTTGTTATCGGAATCTGCGGCAACACTGAATGAAAGGTTTGTGCGAACATCAGCATCTGCTTCAGCAGCAACTGACGGAAGCTCTGTCGTAACAGTCTGATCAGCACTGTTCTTGAAGGCTCCACAGGTAACCTCGACAGTAATAACTCTACCGGTTGCAAGTCTTGCATCTCCAACCTGCATAACCTTGAAGTCAGCAGAAACTGCTGCATCAGCAATTGAGCTTACGCTACGATCAGAAGCTGAATATGTATCATTTGCCTGCTTAACCTGCAGCTGATAAGTAGGATCAAGCTGAGCAATCTCAGTTGTAAGTGTAACCTTGTTTCCATCTGTCATTGCTGCGAATGCTGCGCCAGCGATCAGTGTAAGAACAACCAGAATTGTAAGAACTTTCTTCATTTTATTTTCCCCTTTTTCTTTCCGAATCCTTTCGGGTTATGTTTTAATGCCCACGTACAACTTACAACACCTAGGAATAGTTGTCAACGATTTTTTAAAATTTTTTTCATTTTTTTGAAAAAAAGATTTCAAAAAGATTTTTCACGCCCCGTTTTCGCCATTCTAGGCCCCTAGAATGCGGGTTTGCCCCTGGTCCTCATGAAAAAAATTATTTTCACGTACCTGCTTTTTGGCCAAAATGAAGGCAAAAACCCATCAATCCCATCAGCTTCAGCAGCTTTATCAAGCCCAGGACAGGAAGGAAACCTACCAGCTTTATCAGCTTCAGGAGCTTTATCAAGCCTACCAAAACCTTCCAATTTTAAACATTGAGGATGATCAGCTGTTGTGATGGCTCGATTCAATATCCCAATTGCTGTTTCAAAGCGGCCTGAAGAAGTTGCGAGAAGTTGATTCCGGCTTTCATTGCCCTATCGTTGAGATATCTTGGTATTGTGACATTCTTTCTGACGGTTGAATTTGCCGAACCAGTCTTATTCCGCTTTTCGGTAGTAATTCTTTCATGTTGTGTTTTTTGAAGCTGATATTTGGCATCGTAGGTCATCAGGAATTCCAGGCTGATTTCCGGGATAAGAGCATTGACTCCTTCTGCAATCTTCCTGCTGAGTTTGCTATCATCACATAAAAACCTGTAGATTGTCCGTTCTGATAATCCACATGCCTCTGCGAGAGTTTTGATCGAGATACCATTAGAATCCAAATAACCTCGGACCATGTCCGCAGTGCTGATAATTGTGTTAATCACATCAACCACCTTCAATGATAGTCTTCTATTCTAACTATCCTCACCTCAGTAATATCGTCAGGCTCATTACCATCAAGGGCCTCTATAATCATTCTCCAGTTGGCGCTGAGATCTATTGCCCAAAGACTCTCCTCTCCCTGAAGCTTATGTCTTCGTGTCGGAGAAGTATTAGGAACATCCCCTAGACGATCCGCAGCAGTCAAAACAGAAAGATTAAAGATGATTTTCTTTGTCAGTTTCCCATAGTTTCTGACAATAGTTTTTTCATCCTTGAGAGTCTTCTGCATTTCACGCGAATACTGAATCTTCATAATAATGATTAATGCGCATGACATTTTCTGTCAAGAGCTTGTTTGTCGAATGCTAATTCTTTTGGCCAGCTTGCCCATCAAGCCCACCAAAACCTTCCAATTGCTATCTGTTTCTGACAAACAAGCGTCTGTTGTCCTCGGCGGTCCAGTCGCCGAACAGCTGCTTTGAAAGAAGGCGGACTTCGGCGCTGGTTTTATTCTTATATATAGAATATAGGTCGGCGGGGCTCATGCCGAAGAGCTTCTGGTAGATGTCGGCTTTGTAGGGCTCGGGGAAATAGCTCTTTTCGAACATCCAGAAGCAGGAATCCGGGACGGACTTGCCCTCTTCTTTCAGGCGCTGCTGGTTGTCAAAGACATACTTTCCCAAAAAGAACAGGTAGTCCATGCTGTCCACCAGCACATATGCAGGGTCCGGGGCGAATACTCTGCTCCATCCGTCCAGCTTCTCCTGCATGTGATTTCTGGCATATTTGGCCACATTGGAATTCAGAGTTCTGATCATACCCGACAGAATCTCCCAGCTTGGGGTGATGAAAACCTCGTGGGTGTGGGTCGGCAGCGTTGCCGAGAACAATATGGTTATCCCCCTCTTGGCGCACAGCTCGCAAAGCAGGTTCTGCCGATACTTTGCCAGATCCATGTCAAACAGCCGCTTCTTCCGCCACGATGTTGTGATCACATGATAGACCACGCCGCTTTTGTCGATGTTGTTTGCCGAGGCCATCCCGACCCTGCGCTCCACAGTGCTTTCTTCCGCAAGCAAATCAGTAAGTACAATCTTGGACATTCTTACCTCCAAAAAGTGTGATATCTACATATAGAGAAAAAGTGCTGATTTCATTTCACTTTTTGGAGAACTTTTTTCAAAAAAAGCGGTTTTTGCCCGCAAGGTCTGTCTGCAGAGGGATGAATTCCACCCGAACAACCATGCCCATGGCATTTGCAAGACGCTGGAGAGTTCGAATCGAAGGGTTTGCATTTCCATTCTCCAACTTGCTAATATCGCCCTGGGCAATTCCGGTACGCTCAGATAACTCCCTCTGCGTAAGACCGGAAGCTTTTCTAGCATCTATCATCGCCTGGATAACAGCATGCTCAGGCTGCAGTGCCTCATACTCCCTTCTGAATTCAGGATCCTTGAGCTGTTCTGCTAGAAAATCATTGAACTTCGTTCCCATCATCATCCCTCTGCTTAATTATATAGGATATATCCTATTTTTCAAGATATCCGCTAATTCATGATTCAGTGAAAAGTGGTTCTATATACAAAATGGAGAGTTTTGGTAGGCCTGATAAAGCTGATAAAGCTGATATACCTGCTAGGCTTGATAAAGCTGATAAGTTTGATAAAGCTAGGTCTGGTAGGCCTGATAAAGCGGCTAGGTCTGATAAAGCTGATAAAGCTGATAAAGCTGCTGAAGTTGCTAAGCCCCTAAAAAGGTGGTAGCCAGGCGACTGCCTGGCTACCGGGATTGGGTTAAAACATATTTTAGAAATCCGAGGAAATCTCGTCTAAAATTTCGCGTTCATATGGATTATACATCATACTAATGCAACTGTCAAAGTAACATCTGCATAATATGTGTTAGAATTTATAGTTTTATCCTCCGGATATGCATAAACAGCGGTTGCAAGAACAACATCGTTGCGATATGTCACATCTTTGTCCAAGGCTCCGTGGAAAGAAACAATGACAGGCTTATTAGTGGACTCACCGGATCCCAGGGTAATGCTCTGGATTCCCTTGTCACTTGTGCTGGCAGTAATTTCTGTTCCAACGTAGGTAGTGATCGTCTCAGGACCTCTGGTCCCGTTTTCTTCACCATAACGGGAGACACCTTCGAAAACTCCACCGCCGAACGTAAGCTGATAACTTTCATTCGTGTTGGTTGCATTCTTCAGAACTGCCTGGAATGTAACCGAACCGCCCTCGTTGATGCTGAAGATTTCAACGGTGCCATCGTATGAATATATATTCAATCCGTCAAAAACATTGCCACGACCGTCGTTTGCACTGTTAGTTGCACCCTGACTTTGTGAATTGCCGTTGACAGAAGTTATTTTCAGCTGTATTTCGGGGCGGATGTTCTGAACCACTGATTTGAGACGGATAGTGTGGGTCTCCTGCTCTGATGCAAAAGCGAGACCTGCAAGCAACGCAAATATTAATATCAGCGATATTGCTTTTTTCATCTAACCATTCCCTCTCAGGATTCTTCCGTTTTACCCACTTACAAGATAACGCTACTGGGTTTTATGTGTCAACATTTTTTTTAAAATATTATGAAGAATTTTTAAAAAATTTTTTTAATAATTTTTTACTATGCTTCGCAATAAACTATACCGAAATTGCTATAATTGAAATGCTCGCGCGCGTTATATATTATATAGATATGGAAGAAATGAAGCTTTCGCAGCCAAAAGCTGCCAGAACTATAAATAAGGCAAGGGTGCTCGGAGCCCTCAGAACTCAGAGCAATCTTTCAAAAGCAGAAATCGCAAGGGTACTTAGCCTCAACAAAGTGTCCACCGGCGAGATTGTTGACGAGCTGACTTCCGAGGGCCTTGTCACCGAGACAGGCAAGACGGAAAGCACAAACGGGCGCCGTCCGACTTGTCTTTCCCTTGTGCCCGACGCAAAGTATGTTCTGAGCGTGGAGATCGGAAGCAGAAATACCACTGTGGCACTTTGCAATATCCTCTCCCAGCCTGTGCACTTTGAGCGCATCCCCACCAACACCAAGGTCGAAAAGGTCGAGGAATTCTGCGTGGATATCATCAAAAGCTGCATCAGGGTCATAAGGCTTGCCGACCAGAGCAAGATTGTGGGCGCAGGAATCTCCGTGGGCGGCAAGGTCTCCGAAGACGGCAGAACCATCATCCGCTGTCCCTACCTCCCCTGGAAGAACATCCCCATTGCCGAGGCCTTTGAGCAGGTCCTCAAGATCAAGGCCGTTGCCCGAAACAGCACCTATGCCCTGGTTGATGCCGAGCGCTACGCATCCTATGGCACGGACCTTCTGGTCTCTGACGAGCCCGTTATCTATATAGAATGGGGCGATTCTGTCAGCATGGCTTTGGTATGCGAAGACAGAGTGTTCGGAGGATCCGGGGATTTTGCGCATCTGAAGGTCTCGCCCACCGGGCTGTGCTCGTGCGGCAAGATCGGATGCCTGCAGGCCAACGTCTCGGCCTGGGCACTTTCGGGAAACACGGACATGCACCTGAAGGACCTCTGGGACAGAGTGGATTCGTCGGTTCTGACCTGCATGGCAAACGCCATTGAAATGACGGTCCAGATAACAGGCTCGGAGAAAGTGATAATAAGCGGCGAAGGTGCGTCAATCACGCAGACTTGCCTTGAGAAGCTCAGAGCCCTGTGCCCGCAGATGAAAATCGAAAGATCCATGCTGGGAGAAAGGGCCAATACAATGGCCGCAGCCGAGATTGCTCTTGATAATTGGGTTTATCTGACATCTATGCTTGAGAAGGTGGCCGCCTGGCTGTAAGCTGGGCACATGGCCCAATGTAAAAAATTTTTTCTCTGAACAAACTAAAAAGTGAAAAATTTTTCCATTTTTTGTTGACAATCCATTTCCTATGGATTATACCGACATTAGAAGGTAGCCTTTAAGGTTGGGTTGAGATATGAAAAAACTGGTTTCTATCATCATTGCCTTAATCCTCGTTTCAAGTGTCTGCGCCTTTGCTGACAGCATGAGCATGAGACTTAAGTCTGTCGTGCATGACGGCAGAATCTCCATCTCAGCGGCAAACGAGGCATCAAGCGGCGGCCTTTACGTACTTTCAATCGACAACATCATCAATGCCACGGAAGATGAAAGTGAAAGACTTCTCATCAGTGACTATGACATTGCCCAGCATAACATTGATATCAAGTTCTCTGTGGTACAGACACAGAAGGTCCAGACCCTGGGCAAGATTAACCTCACGGCAACAGTCGGAAACCTCATTCTTGATACCGACAACACAAAGGCAGTTGAGGCATCAGCCGCAGGATCCTGGGAGACATCAAACGGAATTCTGGGTTATGAAGATGCCGTGACAGTCACAGCAGTTGCCGTGGACAACGTCGTTTCAATCGAAATCAAGTACATTGATGACACAAAGGAAGTTCCGCCTCAGTCAATCGGAGCATTCACTGCAAAGTGGGAAAAAGACCCGGATCTTGCAACAAGCCCAGGTCTTTACAGAGCTAACGTAACTCTTTCCTACACAGTAGAATAAATCAACTCTTTTTAGATCTTCTCTTTCTGAAATCATCCAGCATCTCAAGACCCTGCGTTGTGACAGGCCTTATGAACTTGCCCGAATACAGGTGAATCTGCATTATGACAAAACGCACTATCTCATCGCAGTACACAAGCGGGAACAGGATGTAAATGGATACTCTGAACTTAAGGCCTGCGATGCATACGGCGGGAATGACCATGAGATACATGAAAACAATCTCAAGAACCGTTCCTGTAACAGCATCGCCTGAGGATCTGAAGGTGTCGTTGGTACACCAGTTTCCCATCCTGATCACCGCCACAATGCTGAACACCATGATGATGTAGCAGGCAATGTCAAAGGCTTCGTCCTTGAGGCTCATGGCATGGGCGATGTTCGATTTGAAGATGTTGATAAAGACCCCTGCCACGGCGATAGTCAGTACGCAAAGCGGAATGAGGCGCTTGGCTTTTTCATATGCATCATCCAATCGCCCTGCTCCGACATCCTTTCCGACAAGAACAGATGCTGCGCTTGAAAAGCCGCTGAAAAATCCGATGATAAGGCCTTCCAGGGTTCTGAAGACGGCTAAAGCTGCAATGGTCGGCTGGCTCTGACGGCCCAGAACCACGTTTATCACCATGTTTCCGATTCCGATGAACACCTCGTTCATGATGATCGGGAAGCTTCGCTTGAGAAAAAGCTTTACCTTGGGACCGACCCATCTGAAGTGGTCGCGGATGCGGAAGATGTACGGATAGCGGATGAAAATACATCCGACAAAGACCAGAATAAGATTCATGGCCGCAGCGCAGACTGTGGCAATCGCGGCTCCGCGGACCCCCAGTGCGGGGCAACCCAGGTTTCCGTAAATCAGAACCCAGTTCAGAAATAGATTTGTAAGAACGCTTGCAATGGATGCATAAAGAGGGAGTCTTACCTTTTCTGTACCCCTGAGCAAAGTGCTTGCAGAGATGGAGAACAGCTGAAGCGGATAGGCAAAGCCCACAATCTTCAGGTACTGGATTCCTATTTCCTGAATGGCGACCTTATCGGTGTAAAGCCTCATTATCAGGTGAGGAAAAAACAGTGCGAACGTTGAGAAGATGGCGGCAACTATCATTATGCAGGTGAGCATCAGGCCGTAGCTTCGACACACGCCTTCCTCGTCCTGAGCTCCCCAGTACTGGGAGATGAAAAGTAATCCTCCGCCCACAAAGCCCCAGAATCCTGCGACCATCAGGTTTGCGTACTGGGCGCAAAGACCTACGGCACCCACAGCTGTCTCTCCCAGACGGGAGATCATCATGGTGTCCACCATGGTTCCTGTAGAGGTTAAAAGGTTCTGTAAGGCTACCGGTACGGCGATTAAGGCTACGTTTTTGATAAACGAGGCCCAATCAAATCCCCGCCTCAATCTGTTTTCTTCAAACATACGCGTAAGACTATATCACAATGTGGAATAGGAGACCATGACCTCGGCCTTGTAGATACCGGACTCGAGGTTGCTGTTGCCCTTCCAATCGACTTTGAATGTTCCCAGAACAAGATCGGATCTGGTCTTTCCAGGGTTGAAGGTGACTTCGATTTTGTTGTTCTTTCCGCTGATGTGCTGGACGCTTACGTTCTCGTCAGAACCCGAAAAGCCCGGGATGTTGATTTCAGGCTCGATGGATGAGATGGGAACGGCGTTGCGCTTTTTGACAGAAAGGCCTGAGTAGTAGGCGCTGCCTCTTGCGTTGGGATCTGTGTCCTCATAGAGGTGAAAGCCATCGGCCTCGATCTCAATGGAGAGAGCGGCCTTGTAGGAAACACCTATGATGTTCACCTCGTCTGCTGTGAGAAGCGAGAAGGAAAAAGACCCGTCCTTGGTAAGGTCAATGTCTTCAACCACGGCAGATTCACCTGTGGTGGATGAGAGATATGAGACGACGGCGTTTGCAAAACTAATGGAGATTGTGGGCGTGACAAGGACAGGCTCCTTGACCACGGAAGCCACGACAATCGAGACAGCAGTGGCCGAATCTGCGGCAAAAACACTGCAAAGTACGGCCAGCAATAGAACTGTGAATGCCAATAGTTTTCTCATCTCTCACCTATTACCATAATACTTTGCGCACGTCTTTGTAAACCTCGGACGGACGATGTTTATTAGACATATGGATTTATATTTTTTATGGAAGTTCTTTGGTCGGATAGGCCCTTTTCATTGTATATTTAATGTAGGTTATATCACAGCCGGACTTCGCTCCGGCGTCCGGTTAGGAGGTCTTTCATGAAACGCTGCAGCATCATAATCCATAGCGTAAGCGGCAACTGCTTCATCATCGGTTCTTATCTCAAGGAAGCTCTTGAGAAGTGTAATGTAGATGTCCGTTTCTACAGGGTGGAGGACAGCGACCTTCACATCTGGGCAAACAAGCAGGAGACAGCCAATGACTACTACGAGGACATCATGGGCCTTCCCGTGGTCACTCCGGAAAAGCTCTTAAAGAGCGATATGATCATATTCGGCTGCCCGACCGTGTTCGGCAACATCTCCGCAGAAATGAAAACCTTCATTGACAGCACCGTTGATATGTGCGAGGACCACGCCCTCTCCGACAAATTCTTCGCCTGCTTCACATCCTGCAAATACTCGCTCTGCGAGGGCTCCAGAGCCTTGGATGCCATGATCTTCTGGGCACAGGGCAACGGCATGATCCACATTCCGTTCGGAATCCACAAGGAAATGCCCTCCTGCCACCAGCCCGTACAGGGCATTGCACACCTCGAGGGCAAAGAAAGCCTGGTGCGCCCGTCGGCTCAACTCGGAGAAGAGCTTGAGCTTTATGCCCGCAATCTGGCTTCGTATATTCAGGAATAAAACAGAGCGTCCGTAAGGGCGCTCAAGCCTTTGGCCTTTATGTTTCAGGCCAGATGAAAGTCGAGTTCAGATGAGTCTCACCGTTGTCAATAATGATGTCCTGTCCTGTGCATGACTTGTTGATTATTGTCATGAAGTAGCACCACTGGGCTATCTCTTCGCTTTCTGCCCATTTTTTAAGAGGGGTCACATCCATAATCTTCTTCCAAAGCTTCGGGTCGTCCATCACAGGCTTGTTCAAGTCTGTTCTGACCCCGCCGGGAGAAAGGCTGTTGCAGGTTGCCCCGTACTTTGCAAGGCGCAATGCTGCGTTTTTTGTATAGGCAAGAAGGCCTCCCTTTGAGGCGCTGTAGTTAACAAACTCAGCTCCTGTGTGAGCAGAGGCGGAGACTATTGTCAGAACACTTTTTATGGCACTTTGGAAGGCGTACTTTTCTGTTACGTTGATAGTGCCCTTGAGATTCACATCTATGTCATCAAGGTCGATTCTGTCTGTGTTCTGGGTTCCTGCACAGTTTATCAGAACCTCAACGTCCTTTATCTCAGGAAGGCTCTGAGGCTTTACAATATCACATATGTAGTGGCAATATCTGTCTGAAGAAAAGGAGCTTTCCAATAAATCAAGTCCTATGACCTGATGGCCCTTCTCTGTAAAAAGCTTACACACAGCTTTTCCGATTCCGCCTGATGCTCCTGTTACAACTACTTTCATGCGGCTGCCTCCTCGGCTACCTTCTTGGCCCTGATCCACTTCACAAGCGGCATTGTGACAAAGGGAACAAAGACGGACTCTACCACAAGCTCAATCACTGTTCCCGCCAAGGCCGATGTGAGAATATCATACCAGGCCATCTCGTAGACTGAAATTCCGAAGGGTCCGAAAGCAAGACTCATGAATACTATGTTGTCCACAAACTGTCCGAACAGCGTGGAAACCGCAGCTCTGAGGAAAAAGAAGAACTTGTTGTCTTTCTTAAGGTTTTCAAGAAACTTCTTGATGACATGAATGATGTGGACATTCACGTAGTTTCCAAGCCAAAACGCAAATACCGAAGCAAAGATTGTTCTGGGTCCGTTGGAAAAGACCATGGCAAAGGCCTCGGCCTGCTGATCGTAAGCAGGAAGCGTCGGGATGGCCACAATCAGGCGTCCGATGGACAAGAAGACAAGGGCCACCACGGCTGCGAAGGTGACCACAACAATGCTTGTGCGTTTGTCCCAGACCTCGACTATGACGTTTGAAATCAGAAAGACTCCCCAGCTTATGAGAAGACCTCCGTCGCAGATTATTATTGAGGATCCGAAACTTAATGCTTTCATTGCGAAGACGTTCATCATCACCGCAATGACAACATAGATGGAGGACAGTCCGATAAGACAGTCCTGCGAGGTAAGCTTACGCTTTTCAATCATGTTTTAGTGTTATACCAATTCGGATGCGGCCTTGTAAACAGTATCAACCAGAGGTTCGATATTCTGTGTGTCCACACTTGAGAACGCAAGACGGATGTGGTGCTCGTCAGAACGGATGATTCCGGTCTGATAGGTATCAAGCAGGTAAGTTCTTAGCTCCTCTGCGTTGCACTGGCACCAGAACGACATGAAGTATCCGCTGTTGAACGGAAGCGGCTTGAGGAAGGCTTCCTTGGTGTGCTTCTCCAACGCCTTCTTAAGTGCAAAGTAGCGCTCTCCGATCTGCTTGATGCCTGCAGCCTTGTCTGCATGGTGGTTGGCATCCGTCATTGCCTTCAGAAGAATCTGCTGGCCTGGCATTGAGCAGCTTGAGAGGTTTCCTCTGAGAGCTCCCATTGTCTTCTGCACAAGGGCATCCAGCTGGCCTTCGGACAGACCCTTTGCACCGTATGTGATGAATGCCACGCGGAAGCCCCAGACCATCTCTTCTTTGGTTGCGGCGTCACACTTGATTGCAAGAACGTTCTCGTGAAGGTCGCAGGCCTTGGCAAAGAGGCTCTGGCGGCACGGAACATCATCAAAGAAAAGACCAAAGTATGCATCGTCTGTGACAAGAGCAATCTTCTTGCCCTTTTCGGCATGCTTTTTCAGAACTGCTATGATCTGGTCGGATTCCTTGTCTGTGGGTGTGTAGCCTGTGGGGTTGTTCGGGAAGTTCAGAATGACCATCACGCAGTCATCTGCAGCTTCAATTGCCTGATCCAGGCCTTTGACGTTAAAACCGTCTCCGCTGAAGATCGGAAACAGAATCTTGTTGGCCTGTCTCTGTTCATCCAGAATCAGGTTGTAGTTCTCCCAGTACATATCGGGAAGAACAACATCTCCGCCCACTTCCAGAAACAGCGAGCACACCAGGCTCAGACAGTGTGTCAGGCCTCCTGCCACAACAGGAAGGGACATTGTCTTGCCCTCAAGAAGAGGGTTTTTGTAGTACATGTCGTTCTTCCACTGGTTTCTCAGAGCCACAACTCCGCCCATCGGGGCATAGGGGAAGATTTCAGAAACCTGCATGCTTGGCGCGAACTGGGCCTTCATTGCCGGGATGTACATGGCAGAGCCGTTTGCAAGCGCAACTCCTATTGTGGCGTTGTACCTTGTTGCTTTCTGCTTTGCATCGGCAGACTGGACTATGATTCCCTTGGGGACATACATCCTAAGTCCGTAGTCGGAAAGAAGCTCAAGTGCGCTTGTTCCCTTGAGAATGTCATTCAGTTTCACTGCAAGTTCGTGCATAAAAATCTCCCCCTATTCAGTTATCAGAACAAAAGTCCCTGATCCAGTTCGACAGGTCTTCTGTTGTCGGCAAGAACACGGGCCATGTAGGCTCTGTCCAGTTCAAGGTCATTCACTATTCTTATCAGAAGGTCTTCAGAGACCAGATTCTGCTCGTTGAACAGGTACATCAGCGCCTTTTCCGCAATGTAATCAGGCCTGAGCGAGTTCATGTAGACTTCCTCGTTCGGGTCGTCCTTGTAACGGCTTGCTATATTCTTGTAAAGCTGACTGCGCTTTATGGTGTACTTGAGGTTCTCTATCTCAGTCCTAAGCTTTTTGGGATTGCCCTTGCTGGCCTCTTCTGCCATGGGCTTGAGCGAGAAGAACGTGTACTCCTTGCCCGGCAGAAAGTGGTGCTCGTCACAGCGCGATGCGTAGTTGGGGCTGTCCGATCCTGTCTTGCTGCTGTCTCCGCCGACGACAATCAGTGGGTCAAAATACAGAGCCGGACACTCCACCCCGTCTACGGTATAGTAACGGTACGTGTAAAAAGCATCGCGGATGCAGTCCTCATGCTCGCAGTAGGCTGTAAGCGGTATGACATCCGTTGCCATGTCCAGCATCAAGCGGGCCGATGAATTGAAGATATCGCGTCTGAAATTGAGAATCAGAGTCGGGAAAATGAACATCACTCCCCGCTCCAGGCTCTGGTTTCTGACCACGTAAGCCAGTCTTTCATCAAAGAACGAGGCCTCATCGATGATGTACGTGCCGACTGTTGGATTGTCCGCAATCACCTTCTCCAGATCGAACGAGTCCCTTATGCGCGCAATGTTTTCTCCGCATCTGACGTAGCCGCTTCTGTATGCCAAAGCATCCTCGGGATACTCCGTGAAGCGGATTCCGTCGATAAAGCTTCTGATGAAAAAGACCTGGCGTCTGTCAACTTCGCCCGTGCTTGTCAGGGCTTTGACCTTGTCGCTCTTTTTCATGGCTATGGCGGCATCGCGCCAGACCTTGGCGGCAAACTCCGTCTTGCCCGAGCCCATTGGCCCTATCAACAGGACCCTGCGCCCGGGGCGGGTGAAGTCAAAGTGTGAGAATGTCTGATGGACCTCCAGTGTCGGAAAGCCCAGACTTTTGAGAAAATCTTCGCTGGTATTTACTGCGCCCATCACTTTGCTGCCGTGACAATTGCGATTCCGGCGCTGCATCCAAGGCGGTTTGCTCCGGCTTCTATCATCTTCTTGGCATCCTCGAATGTTCTGATTCCGCCTGCGGCCTTGACTCCGGTGTTCGGGCCAACAGTCTTGCGCATCAGTGCAACATCTTCTGCTGTAGCTCCGCCTGTTGAGAATCCTGTTGATGTCTTAACAAAGTCAGCTCCTGCCTTGACCGAAAGTTTGCAGGCACGGACCTTCTCTTCTTCTGTGAGAAGGCAGGCCTCGATGATGACTTTCAGGTGCTTGTCGCCGCAGGCCTTTTTGACTTCGCGGATATCGTTTTCAACAAGGTCGTCCTTGTGGTCCTTCAGCCATCCGATATTGATGACCATGTCAACTTCCGTAGCGCCCTCTTCCACTGCGACCTTTGCCTCATAGGCTTTGGCCTTTGTTGACATTGCTCCAAGCGGGAAGCCTACGACACAGCAGACATTCACGCCTGTTCCCTTGAGCTTCTCTGCACAGAGCTTGACCCAGCAGGTGTTAACACACACGCTTGCAAAGTGCCACTCTTTTGCCTCGGCACAGAGTTTTTCGATCTTATCCTGGGTTGCGTTTGCTGCCAGCATGGTATGGTCAATGTATGATGCAATATTCATATCAGTCTCCTTTTTTCACTGTTGTTCAGATTGTGTACGGGCCCACTGTGACCCATTATTAGCTTAACATTAACAACTATCAGTTTACAAGTTATAATGCTTTGAAGGAGCTTTATCGTGGAGTTTTATCTGGGCACCTGGCAGGTCGCTCCGTCTGACGGTTTTTGGACTGACCAGGACATTTCTGAAAGCGAAAAAGTAATCTCTCAGGCAGTCAGGATGGGCATTTGCGGCTTTGACACCGCCCAAAGCTACGGCAAGGGCCGCTCAGAGCAGACTTTGGCAAAGGTGCTTAGGAGGTTTAGGAGCCTTAGCAAGCCTAGCAACGTTAGCAGCGTTAGCAAGCCTACCAAGCCTAGCAGCTTTAGCAAGCCTAGCAAAACCTTCCAAATCGACACTAAAGTGATGCCCAGCACTAAAAGTGTTTTGGAAATATTCCTCAAAAAATTAGTTTCATTAAAAAAACCTTGTAAAATAAAATCAAAGCATTCTTGATCAATAGATTCAATTAAATCATATAAATGATCATCAACTTCTGTTTCATAGTCATACATTGAGCTTAAAAAACGTAGAAATTCTTCCTTTATCGCATTAGTAGCTCTTCTAACAGGCCC
>ONWV01000057.1 GCA_900321635.1 uncultured Spirochaetaceae bacterium
CGTCACACCGTGGAAGGCTCCTGCCATGAACGGATTGTCGTCCGGGGCGTTGCACAGAACAACAAGCTTGGCACAGCCCAGAGAGTCCCTGTCACAGGTGAGCTTGGCTGTCTCCTTGATGATGCGGCCCATGAGCTTTACCGCATCCATATTGATTCCGGTCTTGGTCGAACCGAGGTTTACCGAGGCGCAGACGCTGTCGGTCTGACTCAGGGCCTGCGGAATGGATTCAATGAGAAGCTCCTCGGCTTTTGTCATGCCTTTTGCAGGAAGAGCCGAATAGCCGCCTATGAAGTTGACCCCGACCTTTTTAGCCGCCTTGTCCAGAGTCTTTGCAATAAGTACAAAATCCTCTGCCTTCTTGCAGGCGGAAGCTCCGATCAGTGCAATCGGAGTAACCGAAATTCTTTTATTGACAATTGGAATCGCGTACTCGCGCTCTATTTCCTTTCCGGTTTTGACAAGGTCCTTGGCTGTTGTGGTTATGCGCCTGTAGATGTTGTCGCACAGGGTATCCAAGTCATCGCTTATGCAGTCAAGAAGGGAGATTCCCAGCGTGATGGTCCTCACATCCAGGTTCTCCTTCTCTATCATTTTGTTGGTTTCTATTACTTCGTTTATGTTAATCATATTCTCTGCATGCTCTTGAAGATATCTTCTCTCTGAAGCTTGATGATGACGCCTATCTTGTTTCCAAGATCCTCAAGTTCCTTGGACAGTGCCAGAAACTCCTTGTTGGCGTCCGAAGTATCAACAATCATCATCATGTTGAAATATCCGCCGACGATGGACTGCGAGATGTCCTCGATGTTTACGTTGCTCTCATAAAGATATGTCGTGACACGGGCGATGATGCCCACCTGGTCCTTTCCTACGACAGTGATGATGGATTTGCTCTTCTCCATAGAAACCTCTTACGGCGATTTTACATAGAGTTGATAATAAATTCAACATAAGCATTACTTCAGAAGCTCTTCAAATGTCCTTCTGTCCAGGGGAAGCTCCTGTGTTCCATCGGAAAAACACCCCGTGAGGTTGTTCTCAAGACTTTCAATGCAGGTGTCTATGTCCGCCTGCTTTGATGAGACGGTGCAGTAACCCCAGTCAAGAAAGCCTGTGATTGAGCTGTTGTCAGCAAGGATGTTGGGAAGACAGAAATCCCCGTGAGAAAGAACTGCATCCTTTATGTCCTTTCCCTCATCTCTGAAAGGACAGTCACTGATATCCACGCTCCAAAGCATCTTCAAGGCCGCGGCAGCGCTTTTTGTCAGACGGTTTCTGTTATGAAGGATTTTGGGATCACAGAGCATCCTGCCTTTCAGGCGGCTCATAAGAAGATAGGACAGACCATCTTTCTCTTCATGGTAGATAACCTTGGGAACGGGAAGCTTTCCCTCAAGCCAGGTCAGAGCCTGAACTTCGCGCCTGCTTTGAGGTGATATCTTTTCAATCTTCAGGACCGAAGAGTCAAACATAATCACCTTGGCTCCGGAAAGACCAATGCTTTCCGCCTTCATCTCATCAAAGAGATCGGGACGGCTCTTTATTGTCTCAATGATAGCCTGGATCTGTCGCCACGTTCTGATTTTTGCATCATTTCCGCTTAAAAGAACATCAGGAACTTTTTTCCCTTCAAACTCAGCAGGATGAGTATAGTGAGGATACTCCAAAAGCCCAGTCTCAAAACTTTCATCCTCAGCAGAGCCCTCCCTGAGACTTTTAGGAAGAAGCCTCAGGACGCTGTCGCAGATAATCTGGGCGGCAAGCTCGCCTCCTGTAAGAATATAGTCTCCTATGGAAATCTCCTCGTCCACATAGCTGCGCACCCTCTCATCCAGACCTTCGTAGTGACCGCAGACCAGAACAAGGTGCTTTTCTTCACTCAGCCTGTGGGCTGTCTTCTGGTCGTAGACTTTTCCGCGCGGAGAAAGAAGAACAACATGGGAATCTTTATCCCTGACAGACTCTATGGCCCGGCTTACAGTATCAACTCGCATGACCATGCCAGGCCCTCCTCCGTAAGGAGAGTCATCCACAGCACGGTATGAGCCTTCTGCAAAATCCCTTATGTCTATGCACTGAAAATCAAGATCGCCGCGCTTTACCGCACGCGAAAGCACGGCGCTTTCTCTGAAAGAGTCAAAACTCTGAGGAAAAATGGTCAGAACCGAAATCTTCACTTTCCGTCTCCGGCAGGTGGATTGTCTACTACCTCAATCTCCTTGATGAGAAATTCATTACCCTGAACAAGGTAAGTGTTTAGGCTTGAGCAGTACGGACAGGTCTTGCCGTACTTCACCGTAGGATATTCCTGCTTGCAGTCCTCACAGAACGTGATGGCATCCACTCTTTCGATATGGACCTTCGCGTCCTTGAGAACAGTCTCTTTTTTTACCGCCCAGTTCCAGCAGTCATCAAAGAGTTCAGGAATGACGGTGGAGACCTCGCCGAGCTGGATTGTCACACTGTTCACCCGTGCGACATTGTTCTCGGCGGCAATCTCGTTCACCTCCTTGATGCAGTGGAACACCACCCCCAGTTCGTGCATCAGTCCTGATCCTTCGGTCTTGTGAAGACAATCTTGGCGGCACGCTTTGCCATGTAAGGCAGAAGTGCACCGAACTTCTTCTCGGCTACGGTCATCTTGCTTGCCTCCGGATGATCGCGGTGGAGCGTGATGGCGTCGAACTTACACTTGGTGGTGCAGATTCCGCATCCGATACATCTGTTCTGGTCCACAACCGTGGCTCCGCAGCCAAGACATCTGGCTGTCTCGGTCTTGACCTGCTCCTCTGTGAGAGTAGCCTTGGTCTCCTTGAAGCCCTTCGGGTCAACGCCCTTGATTGTGCCTTCTTCCTGACGCCCTGCTGTGTCATAGCTTTCCACAAGGATATCGTCCTTGTTCAGCTCGATGAACTGCCTTCTGTTCTTTCCGATTGTCATATGACCGTGCTGTACGTACCTATGAAGTGAATCGGAAGCCTCATGGCCTGCGGCAATGGCATCGATTGCGAACTTGGGTCCTGTGTAGACATCGCCTCCGACAAAGATGTCAGGCTCGGCTGTCTGATATGTAAGCTTGTCGGCAACAGGTCCGTTACCTCTTCCGAACTCAACCTTAGTGCCCTTGAGCAGGTCGCCCCACTGGATTGACTGACCGATTGCAAAGATGACCTTGCTTGCAGGAAGCTCGATGGTCTGAGCCTCATCATACTGAGGAGAGAAGCGTTTGTTATCGTCAAAGACCCTGGTGCATTTCTTAAATACGATGGACGAGACCTTTCCGTCCTTTGTCTTGACTTCCTTCGGACCCCAGCCGAACATGATCTCCACGTTATCCTCGCGGGCCTCTTCAACCTCGACCTTTGTGGCGGGCATGATGTCCTCGGTTTCGAGACAGAGCATGGTAACCTTGGAAGCTCCGCTTCTTGCAGAGACTCTGGCTGCGTCTATGGCAACGTTTCCGCCACCGACGACAACAACCTGGTCATTGTCATAGTGGAACTTTCCTGTATTGGCGATCTTCAGGAAATCAACAGCGGTGGTAGTGCCGTCGGCATCCTCGCCGGGGATTCCGGGAAGCCTTCCGCCCTGGCATCCGATAGCCACGTAGAAGGCCTTGTAGCCCTGCTTGCGAAGCTCTGCTATGGTGACGTCCTTTCCGACCTCGACTCCAGTCTTGATCTCAACACCCATCTGGCGCATGACATCGATTTCAGCGTCAATGACATCCTTTTCAAGCTTGTATGAAGGAATTCCGTATGTCAGCATTCCGCCAGGAAGCTCGTTCTTCTCAAAGACTGTCGGATAGTAGCCCATCTGAGCAAGATAGAAGGCACATGAAAGACCTGCAGGGCCTGCTCCGATGATGGCGATCTTTTCCTTCCAGCGTCCTCTGTTGGAGGCCACTACAATATCAGGAACATAGCGGGTTTCTGCCTTCAGATCCTGCTGTGCGATGAACTTCTTAACCGCATCGATTGAGACGGCGCGGTCGATTGTTCCTCTGGTACATGCATCCTCACATCTTCTGTTACAGATTCTTCCGCAGACTGCCGGGAACGGGTTCTCTTTCTTAATCAGTGCAAGTGCTTCCTGATATTCACCCTGGGCCGCCTTCTTCAGATAACCCTGTACTGCAATGTGTGCAGGACATGCCGTCTTACACGGCGAAGTTCCGGTCTCATGGCAGTTGATGCGGTTCTTGTCTCTGTAGTCCTCTTCCCATTTGTCCTTGCCCCACTTGCGTGCATCCGGAAGTATCTGCTTAGGATACTTGACCTCGGATCCGTCTGCCTTGCAGAGCTTCTGACCAAGCTTCAGGGCTCCTGCCGGACAGTATTCGACACACTGACCGCAGGCTACGCACTTTGTCTTGTCCACATGGGCTCTGTAGGCGCTTGCGGACATGTTCGGAGTGTTGAACAGCTGGCTGGTTCTGAGGGCGTTACAGATTTTGACGTTGCAGTTACAGATGGCAAAGATCTTGTTCTCGCCGTCGATGTTCGTGACCTGATGGACAAAACCGTTGTCCTCGGCACGCTTTAGAATCTCCATAGCCCGCTCGTAGGTGACATCGTATCCACGACCGGTCTCACGGCAGTAGTCGGCCATGTCACCGACTCCGAGACACCAGCCCTCGTAGTCATCAGCACAGCCTTCGTCCATCTTCTTGCGTCCGTAGCGGCATGAGCATATTGAGGCTCCGATGTGGCCCTCATAGCGCTTGAGCCAGTATGAGATGTGCTCGATATCGATGCTTGTGTTCTCAAGGCTGATAGCCTTCTCAACAGGGATGACATGCATTCCGATTCCGGCTCCTCCGGGCGGAACCATGGCGGTGATCTTCTCAAGCGGAAGGAACGTCATGCGCTCGAAGAACATTGCAAGCTCAGGATGCCTGTCCATCAGGGCCTTGTTCATGTTGGTGTACTCGGCAGAGCCCGGGACAAACAGAGGAACCCAGTAGTATCTGTCTTCCTTGTTGTATGTTGTTCCCGGAATCGGACCGTCCTTGGTGTACTTGTCACCGTAGTCGTACTCCAGCATTCCGATTACCGCAAGCTTCTGAATCAGCTCGTCGGCCTTATCTCCCATGTTGACCTTCTTGCCCATCTCAATCACTGTGGCATAGGGATATTTTTTTCTTGTCTTCATCTGGAGAAGAAGATCAAGACATGCTTCGGACTCATCCTTGGGGAACTCATCCTCAAAGATACAGGCAAATCCCCAGTACTCCGGGTCAGTTGTCTTGATTCCCTTGATCTTTCCCGGGATTCTGTCGGTTACTCTTCTGACGAACTTCAGAAGTTTCGGATTCGGATTTTCATCGTGCATGTGCTTGGGCACGAACTTTGTGCTCATTTCCGGCATATCAGTTCTCCTTCCATTTCTTCACCTGGTCCTTGAGCCAGGCTGCGAATTTATCGATTCCTTCTCCCGTCTTGGCACAGATAGGAATCACCTGAGCCTTGGGGTTTCTCATGTGTATGTACTTTTCACAAAGTGCCAGATCAAAATCAAAGTAAGGCATGACATCGATCTTGTTGACCAGAACCAGGTCACAGATGCTGAACATCAGCGGATACTTCAGTGGCTTGTCATGGCCTTCGGGCACGGACAGAATCATGCAGTTCTTGCTGGATCCCGTGTCAAACTCAGCCGGGCAGACCAGGTTTCCCACATTCTCCAGAATCGCAAGATCAACATCGTCCAGATCAAGATTATCAAGACCCTGCCTTGTCATTTCGGCATCAAGATGGCACATTCCGCCTGTGTGAAGCTGAATCGACTGAACCCCTGTTGCCTCCAAAATCTTCTTGGCATCAACATCGGAGTCAATATCCGCCTCCATCACAGCTATATTCAGCTGCCCCTTAAGTGCGTTGATTGTCTTAATAAGAGTTGTTGTCTTTCCGCTTCCGGGAGATGACATGAGATTAAGAAGGAACACTCCCTTCTTCCTCAGATCCTCACGCAGTCTGTCGGCATCTCTGTCGTTATCCTCAAAGATGCTCTTTTTGATTTCTATAACCCGAATCTCATCCATAACTTGTTAATTATATATGTTTATTAAACCAGACCGCAACCAAAAATCAGTCCACACGCGAGTTTTCTTCGTTTTGGACTGACAAAAGCAGTCCACACGCGAGTTTTCTTCGTTTTGGACTGACAAAAGCAGTCCAAACGCGTATTTTTTTCGCTACAGACTGCTTCTGCATCTGTTCTTGATGTCCAGGAAAGCCGGAAGAGCATCTGCAAAACCCTGGGGAAACGGCTGGTCGCGCCTGAAATCAGGAATCCAGAGAATCTCGTTGTCAGACCGCTCTTGGACAAAGCCGTCAATGCCAAGTTCATCAACAAGGTCCAAAAGCATGTTGTACTGCTCATCTGTCATCTTCTCAAAACCGGGATCATTCTCAGGCGGGACGAACTGGACCATAAGAGATAAAAGCGAGCAGTCCTTCATGTTGTCCGCATACCATCTGAGAAACTCCACCGTCTGATCAATGCAGCCCGGAAAGACAAGGTGGCGCACCAAAGTACCCTTCAGACCGTTTTCAAGATCGGTATGAGGATGCCGCCTTTTCAGAAAACGTGCTACAGGAACAATTGCGGAGGCATAGCATGAGAGGCCGCAGAATCTTGAGGCCACATCAGAGCTAAGTGTCTTTATATCAACCAGATAAAGGTCAATCAGAGGGTCTATGAGCCTTAAAGCCTCCACACTCTCATAGCCTGAGGAATTCCAGACTATCGGAAGAATAAGACCGCGCTCTTTTGCATCCGTTATGGCATTTACGATGGACGGAATGAAATGGGTTCCCGTGACAAGGTTTATGGAAGCAGCCCCGAAGGCCTGAAGATCCAGCATCAAATCTGCAAGTTCCTTATCCGAAAGAACCACCCCGTCCCAGCCGCCCTGGCTTATCTGATAGTTCTGACAGTACTGGCAGTGAAGAGGACAGCCGCAGAAGAAGATCATACCCGAGCCCTTCTTCCCTGTTACGGGAGGCTCCTCGCCCCTGTGAAGGCCGGACCACGCCACGCGTATTTCAGAGCTCTGGCCGCAGCGACCGAGCTGGTTCTTGGTTCTGTCCACGCGGCAATTGTTGGGACACATCTGACAGCAGCTGTAAGGCGATGTTTTTTTATCTTCCATTCTATTGACCCTTGGGGGTAAATATATCATTTTTACTGTGATGAGCATATCGGATTTTTTCAGAAGATATTTCGGAAAAAAGAAGCCTCAAATCCAGGAACCTGAAGCTATTCAGGCTCCTGAGCCAAAACGTCCCCAGGAGCGCTTCATCCTTGCTCTGGATGGCGGCGGAATGAGGGGAATAATTCCTGTAGTCATTCTTCAGAAGCTTGAAACCTGCATCCGTGACAACGACGGAACTGACGATATTGCCACATATTTTGACCTGATTTCAGGAACATCCACCGGCGGTCTAATCTCGCTTGCCCTGACATGTGAATCGGCTCTGCCGCACTTAGAACAGAACGGAAATAGCCAGATAAACCTTGAGGCTCTTCTTAACAACTACATGACCATGGGAAAGGAGATTTTCCAGGCACAGACTTCCATCTTCGGTCTGAGGCAGTTCGTCTCTGACAAATATCACTCGACCAACATCCAGAACCTCTGTCAGAGATGGTTCGGAGCAAGGTCCATGGACAGTGCCAAGGTTCCTACAATGATCATGGCCTATGACCTTTCAAAGGGCAAACAGAAGATAATCACAAGCTATGCCGAGGACAGTGACTGTCCCGTATGGATTGCAGCCAGAGCCACAAGCGCAGCCCCCACATACTTTTCACCCATCGAGTACAAGGGAGAGCTTTTGGTAGACGGCGGAGTTATTGCAAACAACCCCGCGCTCTATGCTTACTTTGAAGCCAAGGCCCTTTATCCCGACTGCGAGAAGTTCCACATCCTTTCCGTCAGCACAGGCGGAAGCTATCACACCATGCGCATGGACAGCACCCGCGGTCTGATGAACTGGGCCGATCAGGTCTCGCCCATGTTTTCCACGGCGCAGAAAAGGACCACCGATTATGTCATCAGCCGCATCAGGGATGTGGACTACGTGCGCATCGATGACCCTCTTCCCAACCCGGTGAAGATGGATGAGACCAACCCTGTCTCGCTTCAGTACGTCAAGACACAGGCACATATTACAGCCACAGCGAATGCTGCAAAGCTCAATGAATTTGCAAAGCTGCTGGTAGAAAACATGGAGGCAAGGAAAAATGCATCCGAAACAGGAAGAGCTTGAAGAGCGCATGGCGCTTATGTGTCAGGCTCTGGACAATCATCTGGAAGACTTATACGGAGACCACTACGCAGTCCATCCGAACAGACTTAAGCGCGGTCAGGGCGCAAACCCCAGCTTTGACGGGCTTTTTTCCACATCCATGGCCTTCACCTTGGGCTACGGCTCAAAATACGGACGAGGCTACATCGTAAATGTAGATGTCCGCACTTTGGACAAAGTGTCCCAGTACGACAGAGTCCATATCACATCATCTGCCTTTGCGTTTTTAAAGGAAAATCTGAGCAAGTTCTTCCCGGACCACGAACTTGATGTGGTCCAGGATGGAAACGTAATGAAAATTATCGGCGACTTCGGTTTAGGCGAAGTCTGATTAAACCATAGGCCCTAATTGCGTTGTCGCTGCGCTTACGCCGTGCAAAAAGCACTGTCGTGCGCTGGCTCCTAGCACTTGGGGGCTCTGCTTTAATCAATAATCAGTGATAGATTAAAGAGATAGGGCGCCTATTGCTGAGCCGATGATTGGGCTATCATCGATTTGGGTAATGACAGCCCTTCTGCCCTTTTCAGCAAGATAAGCATCAAGATACTCTGTGGTGTAGCTCTTAAGGTATGCCGTGATGAGGAACGTGGTTCCGTCTGCATTGATCAGAACAGGATGGTCCTCGTCCTTGCCGTAATCGGTCTTCAGAACCGCAGAGGCAAGGTTGGCGGCAGTGAGCTTGGCGGCACGGGAGATGAAGGCTCCCAGAATCTCCATCAGAACATCGTAGTCCTCTTCGCTGTATTTGCAGCATCTGGCAAGGGAACTCATCTCGTCCTCTTTGAGAAATGCATTGAGCTCGATGGTGGAAAGGGATGTGTAGGCGGCATGGGCATCTGCGAACTGCTGGCTCAGAACGCCCTCTGCAATTGCCTGCTTTATGACTTCGTTTGCAAGAGGTCCAAGATATGCTCCGCTTACCATCTTCTCAAAGCCGTAAAGCTCAGGATCCTTGGTTGAAGCCAGGAACTTGATGTCAATGTCTCCCAGATGGAAATTGAGGCAGCCGGACTCGACATTGATGATCTGATTTTCTGAAAGAAGGCCGCTTTCACGCACAGAGGCATCAAGCTTTGTGATGTTTGCTGTCTTTTCGATGTATGCGGTGTTGGTGCCGGTTCCAAGAATGAAGCCGATGCAGCCGTCGTAGCTTCCGCCGACGTTCTTGGCCTGGGCAGCCAGAAGAGTCGTGACGGTGTCGTTCATGATCATGACTTTCTTGGAAGAGACATCGTGTCCCCTACGGCCAAGTTCGGCAAGAATTTCCTTACCAAGGTGCTTTCCCAGGACCTCGGGAGCCTTGATTTCCTTGCTGAACATACGGGGGATTCCGTCGTGGTCGGGAAGAATCTCTGCGGCGTATGAGAAGCAGAAACCGATTTTGTCGCTCTTGTCGATCAACCTTTCAAGCTCGTCAGCGATGACTGAAAAGAACTCGGCCGCACTTACTTCCTTTTCTGTTCCGGGCATGCGGATTTTTCTGAAGTCGCTGATTTTCGGCTTAAGGTCGTCCCCGAAAGTGACGATGCATGTGCGGAAGTTTGTTCCGCCAGCGTCGATGACTATGACGCTTTCACCTGCCTTGGGTCTTGCATCGGGCGAGCAGAAGCTCGGAATCATCGGCAGGGAGCTGGCCTTGCCTTTAAGTCCTGCATCCATCTCTCTGATAAAGAGACCGCAGATTTCGTCCATATCAATCATGTCTGGGTTGAGACGATGAGCGTTGAGAAAATCCTCGACTTTTTTATTCATACCATCCTCCGGAGACGGAGATTACATCAGAAACTCTCCGCCTAGATAAGCATAGCCGTTTATCGTGTAGGTGTCAGCAGATTTAACGAGGATAGTTCCGGATTTATCTATGGACATGTCAAAATCTCCGGAAAGAGAAATGGGTTCTGAGAGCTTTTTGCCGTAGACCTTCATATCCAGTGACATGTTTATGCTCTTTCCAAGGTCCTCTCTTGCAGACCAGATGTTCAGAATATCCTCCATGGTCGCACCCTCGGGGTACTTGAAGAGAATCGATCCTGAAAGCAGAAAGTCACCCTGACGGTAGTCTCGGGTGGTCATGGCGACATAGACTGCGGAGACCATCGGGTTTTCCGTAGCAGTGTTCAGAACAGAGAGGA
>ONWV01000028.1 GCA_900321635.1 uncultured Spirochaetaceae bacterium
GTCAGGGCCGAAGCCCTTGCCTCGGGTGAAAACTTTGCTGCCATAATTCATCCTTCCTTTTATGTCCTGCAAAGTGTTTCATTTTTCTGGGATGGTCCATCAGGCTTATCAGCTTTATCAGCTTCAGCAGCTTTACCAAGCCCAGCAAAACTCTCCATTTTGATTAAAATCGGCCAATGGGACTTGCCTTATAGGCTAGTTTACAGCCAAGAAAAGATAGTTGAGATATAGAAAGCAGTCTGTGATGAAATCCCCCATTCTTTTGCAAGAACCCTTACTAAACAAAAAAACGGACCATTGATGATCCGTTTCCGTTTTGGGCCCACTGAGATTTGAACTCAGGACCAAAGGATTATGAGTCCTCTGCTCTAACCGCTGAGCTACAGGCCCGATACCTTTCGGTAGCGTCTTAAATTAGCACTTTTGATTTTGATTTTCAACCCTGAGAGATGTTTTTTTCTTTTTTGCTTTGAAGGCGGTTTTACATAGGGTATACTAAACCAGATTTATGTAAAATTTAGAGGAGTTCTTCCATGAAAAAAGCATTGGTTGTTGTCCTTGTCGTGTTTCTGGCAGTATGCAGTGTCTTTGCCGGAGATTTCAAATTCCTGTTCACCGAACTAGATCAGCACACAGAGATTCTCGCAGGCTTTCTGCCCACGTTGGTGACAGTCGGAACAAGCTATGAGGGCCTTAGTCTCATAGACGGAAACCTCACTCAGATTCAGGCTACCATCGGAGGCGGTTATACCCAGAGGGCTCTGTTCCAGAATCCTGCAACAGGTGCACCGCTTGTAGATGACATCATGCTCTATGACCAGATTCAGGTGCGTTGGAACCTCAGGCTCCAGCAGGGCTTTGGTCAGTCCTGGGTCGAGGGCAAGGATCTGATTACAGCCTATGCAGGCTATGAAGGCCGCTATGAAAAGGCCAGAGATTCGATGGTCATGGGACAGGAGAGAGATAGAGGAATTAGCGGAAAGACTGCAATTCCTTCCTTGGATGACTGGTTCGGCTCCACACTTGCCGGCAACAAGATCTATCCGGATCTTGCAGATGACTACACAGCTTTCATGAATAACTTCTATGTCGGTGCAAAGCTCAATCTGATGGATGACAAGATGGTCTCCAACGAGGGAGCCACCGCAGAGGTCAAGTTCCAGATCGCTCCTGGCTTTGCAAACAAGAAGGCTTCTTACTACAGCATCACTCTCAATGCCGTAGGCGGAACAACACTGTTTGAGCTTACCAACAAGCAGGGTCTGAATCTGTTCTCGGTTGTCCTGATTGACAGAGTCAACGTCAACTGGACAGACGGCGACAAGGTTCCCGTCTATGCTTCAATGCCTGTTTCACTCGGAAGAAAGGTCCGCGGCTTCAATACCAACAGCTACAATACAAACTTCACAGTCGTGAACAACCTGGACATCCGTCTTGCAGGACCTGAGTTCTTCATCGACGGAATCTTCCCGAGACTCAACCTGTTCTTTGATGCAGGTTACTATGCCGGAAACTACCTGAACACAGGTCACAACGGTGTTGATGCAGTCAAGGCCTCTGACTCCGACCTTAAGAGATTCCTCTGCTCTGCAGGTTTCCAGCTTGAGGTGTGTTTCTTCGACTTCATCGACCTTGGTTTCCAGATGTCCTATCTTATCAGCGGAGCCAACATCAGGACCCCGGATAAGAAGTTCATAGCAGGAGCCACATTCTTCCTGGACTTCTGATACAAAACAGTCCTCACATTGCCTAATTGTACTGAATTCTATATACTTGCCAGCTATGGAACAGCAGAATTCAGTACATTGGGCGGATATTTACGCAGATAAGATTATCAGAGAGAAGGGTGATAAGGAGCTTTATACCTGTGCTTCAGGAATCACCCCTTCCGGCACCGTGCACATCGGAAACTTCCGCGAGATCATTTCAGTTGATCTTGTCGTGAAGGCCCTGAGACAGAAGGGAAAGAATGTGCGCTTCATCTATTCCTGGGACGACTATGATGTCTTCAGAAAAGTTCCCAAGAACATGCCCGAGCCTCAGCTGCTTGAGACATACCTCAGAAAGCCTATCACCTTAGTGCCCGACACAACAAAGAGAGCCGATAACTATGCCCGCGGAAACGAGCTTGATGTCGAAGAGAAGCTCCCGATTGTCGGTGTCTATCCTGAATACCTTTATCAGGCACAGCGCTACAGAAGCTCGCTTTATGCCGAGCAGATGAAGAAGGCTCTTGAGTTAAAGCCGCAGATCATTTCAGTGCTGAACCAGTACAGAGCAGAGCCTCTGGATGATTCCTGGTGGCCGATTGCTGTTTTCAGCTCGTTTACTGACAAGGACAACACAACAATCCTTTCATGGGACGGACAGTACGGGGTCACATACCGCGACAACGACCTGAACAAGGAAGAGACAATTGATCTTCGCACAACTCCGTATGCCAAGCTCCACTGGAGAGTGGACTGGCCTATGCGTTGGGTTTACGAGGGCGTTGATTTTGAGCCAGCAGGAAAGGACCACCACTCAAAGGGTGGAAGCTTTGACACATCAAGGCAGATTGTCGAGTTCTTCGGCGGCCATGCTCCTGTGTCCTTCCAGTATGACTTCATCTCCATCAAGGGCCGCGGCGGAAAGATTTCCTCATCAAGCGGTGAGGTCGTCTCTTTGGGCGATGTCCTTGAGGTCTACACTCCTGAGCTGACAAGGTTCCTCTTTGCCTCCACAAGGCCGAATACCGAGTTCGCAATCTCATTCGATCTGGATGTTCTGAAGCTGTACGAGGACTACGACAACTGTGAAAGAAGATACTTTGGTCTTCTTCCCTGCAATGAGAAGAAGCTTGCAATGGAAAAGCGTGTCTACGAGCTTTCACAGGTCGGCGACGTTCCCAAGACTCCAGGTTATCAGATTCCTTTCAGACATCTTTGCAACCTGCTTCAAATCAACAGCGGCGATGTTGATGCTGTCATTGCATCTCTGAGCGATGTTAAGGAAGACCAGATTGAAAGACTCAGAACCAGATGCCGCTGCGCCTGGACATGGATCACAACCTTTGCCCCTGAGGATTTCAGATTCTCAGTTGCAACAGCTGATTCAGAGAAGGTCGCTCTTGATGAAGAGGGTCTGAAGGCCGTAAGAGCTCTGTGTTCCAAGGTCGCTTCTTGGGACGGAAAGGATGAAAAAGATCTTTCCCAGCTCATCTACGATGCAGCAGCCGAAGCAGGTGTTGAGAACACAGCTTTGTTTACCGCAACTTACATGGCTCTGATCGGAAAAGAGAAGGGACCTAAGCTTGCGGGCTTCATGAACACCATCGGAAAGGAAAGAGTCCTGGCTGTTCTTTCAAAGTATTGATTTTAGTCCCGGGTTTCGCGGAAGACCTTTGATAAAATCATGTCATTGGTCTTCCACTTGCCGTTGACGCGGACTCTCAGGTCCAGCTCCAGTTTGGATTCGGGAAAGATTCTCTTTATCTCCTTGAAGGCGGCGACTCTGATTTTCTTTATGTTCTCACCGCCTTTTCCAACCATGATGCCTTTCTGGCTTTCGCGCTCGACGGTGATGAAGGCACGCACCCAGACTTTGTTCTCCTCTTGGTTGTACTCAAGGTCGGCGACCTCGACCATGATGGCGTAGGGGATTTCCTGTGTCACTGAGTTCATGGCCTTTTCACGGATTATCTCGGAGACTCTGAATTCCAAGTTCTGGTCGGTCCAGGTGTTCTCGTCATAAAGAAGGTGGCCTTCGGGGGCGTGTTTGAAAAGCTCGATGAGAATCTCATCCACACCGTCGTCTTCCTTGGCCGATGCAACAAGCACGGTGCGGCCTGGCATGCTTTTTGACAGGTAGCTTTCAGCGTCCTTGATTTGGCTTTCGGTCAGGATATCCTTTTTGTTGATGCAGCAGACAACGGGAACCGATAGCCCGCTGAGCATGTAGGTGATGGCATCTTCCTCGCTTCCGGGCTTTCGGGTGGCATCGACCATGTAAAGGACGGCATCCGTTTCCTCAAGTGATGAGACAGCGATATCCTGCATCTTCTTGTTGAATTTCTTCTCTGAGATGTGAAAGCCCGGGGTGTCCGTGAAGATCAGCTGACCGCGGCTGTCGGTGTAGATTCCGCGGATGGCATTTCTTGTAGTATGCGGAGTAGGTGAAGTGATTGAGACCTTTGACTCGCAGATTGTGTTCAGCAGAGTAGACTTTCCGGACGACGGGCGACCTATGATGGCGATTGATGCACATTTCATGGTTTTCATATTATAGGTTTTATCCCGTTCTTCCAAGGTTGTAATTAAGCGAGATTGTTGGTATTTTTGTAATGTGCTTTACGGAGGCGCTATGAAGGTTGAAGATAAAGAGAACAAGACAGAGCAGCAGTATGACAAGCTTCTGAAGACCAGATCACTGTTTCTTTCTGGTGAGATCAACAAGGATTCTGCGGATAAGCTGATCAAGGATCTGGTTGTTCTTGAATCTGAAAACAATGACCCTGTGAGGATTTTCATCAACTCACCCGGCGGAGATGTGGATGCGGGTTTTGCCATCTATGACATGGTAAGGTTCGTCTCCTGTCCTGTCATCATGATCGGAATGGGTCTTGTAGCCAGCGCCGCAGCATTGGTTCTTCTGGCAGTTCCTGCAGAAAGACGTGTGGGTCTTCCCAACTCCTCATATCTGATTCATCAGCCCTTGAGCGAGATGCGCGGCAATGCAACTGAAATCGAGATTCATGCCCAGCAGCTTGAGAAGATGAAGGCCAAGCTGAACAAGATTATTTCCAATGCCACGGGTACTGCCTTGGACAAGGTTACTGTGGATACTGACAGAGACCACTGGCTTGATGCAGATCAGGCTTTGTCCTACGGTCTTATCAGTAAGATTGTTCCCAAAAGGGAAAGCCTTTGACAATCTGATAATTTTTTAAGTTTTTTTCTCAAAAAGCCGAATGTTTTCAACGCTTTTCTTCTATAGAAGAGTATGAGAAAACTTAAATCTGTTTTGTTGTTTGCCCTTACTCTGTTTTTCATTGTCTCCTGTTCCGGCCAGGGTGCCTGTGACGGTACAGGGGGTCTGTGCATTGCCACATGGAATGTCCAGAATCTCTTTGATGCCACCTTTGACGGAAATGAGTATGAAGAGTACAAGCCCTCGTCAGGGTGGACTCAAAGTTTTTATGAAAGCAGGCTTTCCAATGACAGGAAGGTTCTTCTGAGCCTGCCTCAGTCCGAGTCTTACATAATTGTCCTGAATGAGATTGAAGGCCCTAATGTCGTAGAAGACCTGATAAAAGACAGCACTATTGCCAAAATGGGACTTCGTTACTACGCCTGTGCAGGGATGGAAGGTGGTGCCATCCAAACCGCTGTGATAAGCAGCATCCCCATAGCCGCAGCCAGGGTTCATGATGCAGGAGAAGGTCAACGGCCTGTTCTTGAGGCTGAATTTGATACGACATCAGGTAAGGTTTTTGTCCTGGCTGTTCACCTTAAGTCGAACATAGGAACAGCATCGGAGACAGCGGCGCTACGGCGTGAAGCGGCTCTGACGGTGAAGGATGTTTCAGATCAGATTCTTTCTGACAACCCTGGAAGTGTGGTCCTTGTCTGCGGAGATATGAACGAGGAATGCTGGGACAACAATGTCATGGGAAAGGGCGAAGATGCTGTTTTGAAGGTCAGAGGGGAGTTCGGACGGGATTTCTGGTATTGTTTCTGGATGGATACGACTCTGAATCTCTGGCCAGGCGGTTCTTACATGTACAACGGTCTTTGGAAGTGCTATGACAACATCCTTCTTTCAGCTTCAGCAAAGGACTTTACGGGGTGGGAGCTTGAAAGCTGCGGCCTTATTTTTGAAAACATCCAGAAAACGGCTGATTCCAAGCCTTTTGCCTGGGACAGAAACCTATTACGTGGTGTATCGGACCACCTTCCTTTGTGGGTCAGACTAAGTTCTTTTTAGGCGTTACGTTATGGACAGGCTCTGTGTTTGCAATTAAGATAATACTTGTATTATCAATGCGTTAATGGTGGTTCGTAGATGGATTTTGTCAAAAAGCTCAAGGAGACTATGGTATCGGTTCTCCCGGTAATGGTTATTGTCCTTGTTCTGAATTTCACCATCGCTCCGCTTGGAGATCTGTTCTGGCCGTTCATACTGGGTGGCATAATGCTCATAATCGGGCTTTCCCTGTTTCTGGCCGGAACTGATATCGGAATGGTGCCGGTAGGCGAGAAACTGGGTTCTGTTCTTACCCGCAAGCGTAATGTCTGGTTCATGCTGGCAATCGGTTTTATCATAGGCTTTGCCGTGACTTTGGCAGAGCCTGATGTCACCGTCCTGGCAAGCCAGGTCCACAGCCTCAATTCATCGATTCCTCAGATGACTCTTGTGGTGATGATTGCTCTTGGTCTGGGTGTGTTTGTAGACATTGGACTTCTCAGAACTGTTCTCCGCTTTCCTTTGAAGTGGGTTCTGATAATCTTCTATTCGATTGTCTTTGTATTGGTGTGCATAATCGGACAGGGCATGGCCTCGATCAGTTTTGATGCAAGCGGTGCAACCACAGGTCCTTTGGCCGTTCCGTTCCTTCTGGCACTGGGCCTGGGAGTATCGGCTTCCACAAAGAATGACCAGGATTCAAGCTTCGGCCTTACAGGAGTGGCGTCCATAGGTCCAATTCTTGCAGTGGCACTTATGGTGATGCTTTCAAAGGCCGGTTCCTCGGCTGCCGCTGTTTCCGAAGCTGCTGCGGATGAGACTTTTCTGGACTGTCTTCTGAGCACCCTGAAAAATACTGCAATCGGATTCGGACCGCTTTTGGTGATCATCCTTGTGATGCAGTTTTCATTGCTTCATTTCCCGAAGATCAAGTTCAGAAACATCACGCTTGGTATTCTCTACAGCTTTGTCGGAATTGTGATCTTTCTGACCGGGGTCGAATACGGATTTTCTGCCGTAGGCTCATATCTAGGCCAGACGATTTACAAGAACTACAGCCCTGTTCTGGTTGTGGGTCTTGCGCTTTTGTTCGGCGGTATTGTCGTTCTTGCCGAACCTGCGGTCTGGGTTCTCACAAGCCAGGTAGAAAATGTCACGGCAGGAAGAATCAAGAGATCTCTGGTTATGATCTTCATCTGCCTCGGTGTCGCGATTTCTGTTGCTCTTGCGATGCTGAGGATTCTGCTTCACATAAACTATCTGTGGTTCGTGCTGATAGGCGTCGGTTCGTCTTTGCTCATGACGCTTGTCACACCACCGCTTTTTACTGGCATAGCGTTTGACTCGGGCGGAGTTGCCAGCGGACCTATGAGCACCACATTCCTGCTTTCTTTTGCATTGGGTGTCTCAGGTTCCGCGGACATGGGTTTCGGTCTTGTCGGACTTATCGCCATATCACCGCTGATTGCCATTCAGATCCTGGGAATCATCTTCAGATTCAAGGAGAAGGGCGGAAAAAAGGAGGTTCGCGATGCTGGTACTGCAAAATAATCTGATGATTGCGGTCGTCAACAACGGACAGGCAGAGCGATTCATGTCAATTGCAAAGAAAGCCGGTGCCGGCGGCGGAACCGTTATCCCTGCCAAGGGAACTGCTTCCAGCAAATTCCTCAGGATGCTCGGTCTTGGAGATAAGTCCAAGGAGGTCGTGCTCATTGTCATCGACCAGGAGAAGGGGAAGAAGATTGTGGATGACGTGCGAAGCGATGCAAAGATCCAGGGGGTTGCCGCCCTGCTCGGATCGACGGAGGAGAAAACGATGTCAAGCAAATGGAAAATGATAACAATCATCGTCAATACAGGATATGCCGATGACATAATGGATGCGGCCAGAAAGGCCGGTGCCCAGGGCGGTACCATAACACACGCAAGAGGAACAGGAACGGAAGAGGATGCCAAGTTCTTCGGTGTCCAGATTGTTCCCGAGAAGGAGATGATCTTCATCCTCTGCAAGTCGGATGATACCGACAAGATCGTCGAGGCGATTTCCTCCCTCAAGTGTCTGGATGAACCGGGAATCGGAATCATCTACACACAGGATGTGATTGACTTCAAGAATCTGGATCCTCAGAAATGAATCCCGAAATCAGAATCCGCCAAGGGAAGGAGAAAAACCTTCTCAGACATCATCCATGGGTTTTCTCCGGAGCCATAGAGGAATCGACTGTTCCCCCAAAGAGTGCCACGTGCCGTGTTGTTACATCTGAGGGACGTTTCATAGCCTGGGGTGTCTATGATCCCGACAGCCACATCATTCTCCGTCTTCTTTCCTGGGACGAATCAGTTTTTCCTGATGATAACTGGTGGTCAGATACCGTAAGGGCATCTGTCCTTCGGAGAAGATCTTTCTTCGAGGACAGGGCGGGACAGACCACTGCTTTCAGAATCATTCACGGAGAGGCTGATATGATTCCGGGAGTCGCAGCCGATGTTTACGGCAAAATAATCAGAATCATCATCAGTGCGAGAATCGCCTGGGAAAAGCGGGCCATCATCATCGATGCTCTGGAGAATCTTCTTCATCCGCAGATGATTGTTCTGAACACGGATGCGGCCTTCTGCGCCATAGAAAAGCTTCATGAGGTGACGGAGTATTACAAAGGTGCTGTGCGCTTTGTTCCGACCGATAAGCTTGATGAGATAAAAATCCGCGAAAGCGGAATCTACTATGCCATGGTTCCTGGATCAGGCCAAAAGAGCGGCTTTTACTGTGACCAGAGGGAAAACAGAAACAGAATCGAGCCCTACGTCAAAGACGCTGTGGTTCTGGACGGCTGCTGCTACACAGGAGCTTTCACGCTTCATGCCTTGAGGGCAGGAGCCAAGGAGGTCCATGCCTTTGACAGCTCTTCCGATGCCATCCACAGGCTTCTTTCAAATGTGAATATGAATGTGGAGATGGGTATTCTGCCCAAGGATTCCCGTGACAGGGTGCAGGCGACCAAGGCCGATATCTTTGAGACGCTGCGAAGCATCCCGCGTAACCGCTACGATGTGATGATTCTGGATCCTCCGAAGCTTGCCCAGACGGTCAAGGCACTTGAGAATGCCAAGAAGGCCTACAAGGACCTGAACAGGATGGCCATGGAGAAGATCAAAGACGGAGGAATTCTTGTTACCTGTTCGTGCTCGGGAGCCCTCTCTAGGGAGGATTTCAGAACTGTCTTGGCCTGGAGTGCCAAGGATGCCCATGTGGAGGTCCAGGTGCTTGAGACCTTGGGACAGGCGCAGGATCATCCGATCCGCCTGTCGTTCCCTGAAAGCGAATACCTGAAGGTGTTCATTCTCAGGGTCATTAAGTGAAGTATTGTGAAGCATGCGTGACTTAACTTGCAAAAGGGTTTTCTAAGTATTAGTCTTGTAGCTGCTTCAATCGGAGGAAACATATGACAAAAAAGTCGTTATTCTTGGTAGTGGCCATTCTGGTCTGCCTTGTTCTGACACAGGGTGTCTTTGCTCTGGATTATCCGGATGATTACAAGATGTTTGAGGTTAAGGGAGAGCAGGAGAACTTCTACTCTCTGGAAGAGGCCTTCTGGTTCAATCCGACAGTCTACAGTCTTGATGTCCTGGAGTTCGCTCAGGCCTATCTGAATCCCGACGATCCTGTGGGATTCTTCCTTGAAGCTGCCGAGTACACCGACGAGCAGATTGATGATGCTGCGATAATCTTCCAGTCATTCATCGAGCCGGACTCCGTCGGAGCTTTCCCGTATCTTTACAGATGCGATCTTGAGGCCCTTGCCGAGAGCCTCGGTGCTGAACTGTTCGATGCGGATGCAAGATATGAGTTCTCATTCTATTTCGAAGATCCTTCCTGCATGACAGCACTCTTTCCAAGAGGAGTCGGAAGGACCGATGCATATAACACATTCAGACGTTGCGCACTGAGTCTTGCCCTCTATGCAAAGAAGCACGGAAACGCTCCAGGATTCCAGGTCTGCTATGACTACATCCAGAAAGCCCTGGCTTACTACGAGGAGCAGTTCAATGCCGCCATGGAGGCAGAGGCACAGGCAACAGCTCAAAACGGAGCCGCTTATCCGGAAGCACCTCAGGAGTGATCCGGTTTGAATAAGAAACAATAATTAGGAGAGATAAACTATGACATTTGCTGAGAAGATGAAGAAACAGGCCATTGCGGCCCAGAAGTCACTCGTTCTTCCTGAAGGCCTCGAGCCCAGGACAGTGAAGGCTGCAAGGATGATCCTTGATCAGAAGATCGCATCCGCCGTAACACTCGTCGGAAACGTCAATGAGGTTAAGAAGAATGCACAGAAGCTCGGTGTTGACCTCAGTGGTATCAGCATCGTTGATCCGCTTACAAGCGACAGAAGAAAGGCCTACGCCACTGAGTATTATGAGCTCAGAAAGGCAAAGGGAATGACTGAGCAGGAGGCCAACGAGCTGATTGTCAACGAGCTCAGATGGGGCGCCATGATGGTCCACCTCGGAGAGGCCGATGCAATGGTCGCAGGTGCAAAGAACACAACAGGTGATGTTCTCAGAGCATCATTCCAGATTATCAAGTGCAGACCTGGAATCAAGAGCGCATCGTCTTGCTTTGTCATGGCAACAGATAAGAAGCAGTATGGTGTTGACGGAACTCTGATTTTCGCCGACTGCGCCACAATCCCGAATCCTACTCCAGAGCAGCTTGCTGAGATTGCCGAGGCTTCAGCTCTTTCATGCAGAACATTCCTCAACGCAGAGCCTGTTGTCGCAATGCTTTCATATTCGACAAAGGGAAGCGCCAAGGGAGAGCTTGTTGACAAGGTCACCACAGCTCTTTCTCTGGTCAAGGAGAAGTGCCCGGATCTCAAGGTTGACGGAGAGCTTCAGCTTGATGCTGCAATCGTTCCTTCCGTTGCAAGCCAGAAGGCCCCGGGTTCAAGTGTCGCAGGTCATGCAAACGTTCTGGTCTTCCCGGATCTTCAGGCCGGAAACATCGGTTACAAGCTCACCCAGAGACTTGCAGGTGCAGAGGCTTACGGTCCGATCCTCCAGGGTTTTGCAAGACCTGTTTCAGACCTTTCAAGAGGGTGCAGCGAGGAGGACATTGTCGTCACAGCTGCTATTACCCTTGCTCAGGCAGCAGCCTGCTGAGCCTTTTTCAGGGGTTTTTTCCGGTTGGTTTTACGGCCAACCGGATTTTTTTTGTGTTTTTTCCGGAAAAAGTGAAATATTTTCAGCAAAAAATCTGTATATAGGTGCGTGAGCAGAAAAGAAATTACTCTTCAGATTTTTCACCCCATTTTGTTCTCTTTTCTCTCGCTTGGTTTGGCAAGTGGCGCCGCCGGGACGGGATGGATATACATAATACCCATTGTAACGACCTTCTCCCACATTCTGTTCATCAGTTCCGGCGGCGTCCTTCCATCCCCATCAAATAGAATTCGGGTTCTTAGGCTTGTATTTGTTTCACTTGTATTCTTCGTTGCCCTCCGCATCAGAAGCATGACGGCTGTGAATCTCGGCTTTCTTCCGTCTCAGATTGTTCAGATTCAGGGCCGTGTGATTTACGATTCGTCAATTACGGCAAAGGGGAACCACATGATGAAGATCATGCTGCGCGGGTGTACTACCTTGGCAGGCGACAGTGCAAGTGCCTCGGGAATTGTGACCGTCATCGGTTCTCAGGAGCAGATAATATCGTTTGCAACGGTTGTGAATCTCAAAGGGCATTTCTCAGATGGACTTTTCATCTATGACGACATAAATGTGCTGGGAAGAAACTGGATAAACAGCATAAGAGAGTACCTTATAACGAAACTTCAGTACCGTCTTGCCTTTGACTCGGATGATGCATCGGTTTTAAGCACACTGCTTCTTTTCGGGCGCTCAGACTATGCCAAGTCGGGAATCAAGAGTCTTGCACAAAACTGCGGATGCTCACATATTCTGGCCCTTTCCGGAATGCATCTGGGCATAATTGCAACACTCAGCACACGGGTTTTCGGAAAGAAGGTTTTCGGAAAGGCTGTCTCGTTTATCCTTGTGTTCCTGTTTGTTTTCATCGCAGGCCCAAGACCGTCACTGCTTCGAGCGGCATTGGCCTTCTATCTTTCATCATTCCAGATTGATGGCAGGATTTTCATCGTTTTTCTCATACAGATGATTCTGTTTCCGTTTTCAATGGTTGAACTGGGATGCTGCTACGGCTATGTGGCGGTCTTTGCAATTGTATGTCTTTCACCGTTCATCAAAGGTGCGCTGTTTCAGTTTACAGGAAGACTGTCAGGTTTTCTCTGTGCATCGGTTTCGGTTCTTGTTTTAAGTGCTCCGATTCAAATGCTTCTGACAGGAAAATGGTATCCTGCTGCCATAGTCGCATCTCCTGTAGCAGGTTTTCTTGCTGCATGTTCCATGATCATGGGAATGCTGCAACTGACTTTCGGGCGTATCGGGATTCTGATCTGGCTGAATGCTCACGTTTACAGTGCTCTTGAATCTGTCTTCACATTCTTCGGAACTCTGCCGTCTGCTGGTTGGTTGGGTTATCTGGTTCTGTTGGTTTTGATAGCCATGCCGATTGTTGCTCTCAGAATTATCCGCAGGATCTTGCTGAAACGATGTGGAAGTAAGATTTTAGAAGTTTGACAATACATACTTTATTACGTATAATAAGGAGTGTCTGATGAAGGGTTATTCATCAAATGAGGTAATTAGAATTCTGAAACGAAACGGATGGAATGAAGTAGCTTGCGTGGGCGACCATCATCAGTTCAAGCATCCGAAACTTCCCGGAAGAATCACTGTTCCGCATCCGAAGAAAGACCTTCCGATAGGGACTGTAAGAAATATCCTCAGTTATGCCGGGATAAAACAGGAGGAAAAATGAAGAACGATTATTCATTTGTCGCTTTATTTGAATATGCCGAAGATGGTATCAACATTACGTTTCCGGATCTCCCAGGCTGCTTTTCCTCTGCACATAAGAATAACACTGAAGAGGCCCTGAAGAACGCAAAAGAAGCTCTTGGTTTGCATCTTTTCGGAATGGAGAGTGACGGAGAACAGATTCCAAAGCCATCTTATGTGTTTGATTTTAAGCTGTCGCCGAGGCAGGTTCCGGTTTTGGTTGATGTGTTCATGCCGACAATCCGTGCATCTGTGAAAACGTCTTTTGTAAGAAAGACAGTCTCTCTTCCTGCATGGTTGGCCGCGGCTGCAGATGAACGGCATGTGAACTGTTCCAAGGTTTTTCAGGATGCACTGATTGCACTGATTAAATAATATTCAACTCTTTCTCATAATTGGTTATAATCGCAGCTGACATGGCAATCTGGGATTTCGATTACAGCTCAGTATCCTCAATTACAAGGCTTCTGGAAGAAAACGGTCTTGGTATGACCAAGAAGTTCGGGCAGAACTTTCTCATCTCAGCTCCCACTTTGGACAGAATCACTGCACTTTGTGGTTTGGATGAGTCCTCTGTCGTTTGGGAAGTGGGTCCCGGAATAGGTGCCCTTACCACACGTCTTCTCAAAACCGGTGCAAAGGTCACAGCGTTTGAAATAGATCACGGATTCTGCAGGATTCTCAGGGAAAAGGCCTACATCGATGTCCCTAATTTCCGCCTTATAGAAGGCGATGCCCTTAAGACCTGGAAGGAAGTCTATGAAAAGGAAGGGGCTCCCGACATGATTTGTGCCAATCTTCCGTACAATGTCGGGTCGGTTTTCATCGCATCGGTCATTGAAAACAGGTGCCTCCCGTCACGCATGGTCTACACCCTCCAGAGCGAGGTCGTAGAGCGCATCTGCGCCAAGATGGGGGATGAGCAGTACTCGGGCTTTTCCATTCTCACAGGCATTGATTATGAGAACCACGAGGCCATGAAGATAAAATCAGGGTGCTTCTTCCCGTCTCCGAATGTGGACAGCTCCGTCGTTGTCATGCAAAGGCGCAAGGATCCTCTTGTGCCGGATAAAGAGGCTTTGGCATTTCTGAATCTTGTACGTGTTCTATTCTCCCAGAGGCGCAAGAACGTCAGAAACAATCTGAAGGCTCTTGGCCTTGCATCTGAAAAGATAGACAGCGTGTTGGACAAAAGCGGCATCCTGCCGTCCGAAAGGGCAGAGAAGCTAAGCGTAGAGCAGATTCTGACACTTTTAAGGAACCTGGACAGATGAAGGTATTTGTTTACACACTCGGATGCAGAGTAAATCAGTGTGAGAGCGAGGCCGTGGCCGAATCTTTTGCAAGAAGCGGCCATGAGGTTCTGAGCTCAAGCACGGGTTCTGATCTGATAATAGTCAACACCTGCACGGTTACAAGCAAGGCCGAGCAGAAGGCAAGACGAGAAATCAGGCTGTTTGCGAAAACAGCTCCGGTTCTTGTCACAGGCTGCTATGCCCAGGTTAATCCCAGGGAGATTGAAGGTCTTTCTCCGAATGTGGTGGTTCTTCCTCTTATCAGAAAGCCGGAGCTGTTGGGCCTGGCAGATTATCTGAAGAATAATCCCGCAGATGTTCTGACTGCTGTGAAAGACTATGTCTCTTCCAAGGGAAAGCCGGGGTCCCTTTTTGATTTTGCCCCGTCTGAATTCTCTTACCACTCACGCTCATATCTTAAGGTGCAGGACGGCTGTGACAACAACTGCGCTTTCTGCCGCGTGCACATCGCCAGGGGAAAGTCACAGAGCCTTGACTGGCAGACTGTGGTTCAAAGGGCCCTTGAGATAGAAAAGAAGGGCTATCATGAGATAGTTCTCACGGGTGTTAACCTGACCATGTATGACCATCAGGGCAGAGGCCTGGGAGGTCTTTTGGAGCATCTTCTTGAGGCTGTGGGACCTGATATGAGATTCCGTCTTTCATCGCTTGAGCCCGACCATATAGATGACCTTTTGATCCGCCAGCTTGCTGACCCAAGAATGCAACCGTATTTCCACATTCCCATTCAGAGCGCCTCGGACAAGGTCATAAAGAGAATCAACAGAGTCTATGATTCAAGCCATCTTGAATATGTGATAGGCCGTCTCAGGGAGGTCAAGGAAGATCCGTTTCTTGCCTGTGACATCATCACGGGTCTTCCTGGCGAAGACGACAGGGAATTTGAGATTACAAGATCGTTCCTTGAGCGTCACGGCTTTGCGCTCATGCACGTTTTTCCGTTCAGTCCCAGGCCTGATACTGCACTTGAGAACGCCCGTGACAAGGTTCCCGAGAGCATCCGCGATGAACGGGCTGCAATACTGAGAGACCTTTCGGTCAAGCTAAACAAGGCCTATGTGGACCGCCAGATAGGAAAGAAGGCTGAGGTTATCCTGGAGGGCAGACGCACCGGAAAATGGTACGGCCTTACAGGTAACTACATAAAGCTTGATGTCATGGGAGTCCCTGATAATGCATCGGTGGGAGACCTTTTTCCTGTGAGAATCGTCTCACCTGACAAGGCCGAGGTCCTTCATTGAGCATGGAAATTAATATTCATGAATTCGAGCAGGTGGATTCCACCAACAGAGTCCTTATGGATATGGCAAAAGAAGGAGCTGAAATTGGCACTGTTGTCTGGGCCAGAAGGCAGAGCACAGGCCGTGGACGCCTTGGCCGCAGTTTCCAGTCTCCTGAAGGCGGTGTCTACATGAGCCTGCTTCTTCCGCTTGAAGCGGATTCTCAGAAATCAGGTTTTTTTCTCACTGCGATGGCCGGAGTTGCAGTAAAACGTACAATTTATCAGGTATGTAACAGAAAATGCGGCATCAAATGGGTGAATGATATCATACTGGACGGAAAGAAGGTCTGCGGGATTCTGGCACAGGGGGCCTCTGACAAGGTTGTTATGGGAATAGGTGTGAACTACACTACAGACACATCGTCATTTCCGCCTGAAGTCAGAGACATTGCATGCAGCATATATGAGGACCCTAGAATGGCTCCTCCCATTGAAACTTTCGTATCCGCTCTTGCCGCCAATGTATATGACATATGTCTTTCAAAAGATAAAACATGGCTTGAGGAATATAAAAGCTCTAGCACAATTGTCGGAAACAAAGTACAAATAATCCAGGCCGGAAAGATTACGGGAAGCGGAAGGGCCGTCTCGATTGACGACAACTGCTTTCTGCATATAATCGACGATGCCGGAAAAGAGATCGTTCTCTCCACAGGAGAGGTGAGTGTAAGGAATAACTATGATTGACAAAGCACAGTGGAAGAATCTGGTTCAGAGCAGACTCCAGAATATGTATGAGACCTCAGGACATGAGGGTAAGCTTGCTGATGTTGTACTTCAGGTTCCGCCCAAACCGGAACTGGGTGATCTGGCATTTCCTCTGTTCGCTTTTGCCAAAGCTTTCTCAAAGGCTCCGAACATTCTTGCCCAGCAGCTTTCAGATGATATCAACGCGCTGACTGACAAGCCTGATGGAGAGGCTTTTGCCGCAGGCCCTTACATGAACGTCAGGCTGAACATGGATAAGATGGTATCTAACCTTTACTCTCAGATTGTCAGCCAGAGCTCTGAGTACGGAAAGACAAAAACTCTTGACGGACGTAAGGTCATGATTGAGTTCTCATGTCCCAACACGAACAAGCCGCTTCATCTGGGTCATGTGAGAAACGACTGCATCGGTCAGAGCATGAGCCAGATTCTCAAGGCCTGCGGTGCGGACGTAATGAAGGTGAATCTGATCAACAACAGGGGAGTCCATATCTGCAAGTCCATGCTTGCCTACAAGAAGTTCGGAAACGGAGAGACTCCTGAGTCTTCTGGAATCAAGGGTGACCACCTTGTGGGAAACTACTACGTGCGCTTTGCCCAGTGGGAGAAAGAGGTCCTAGACAAGGATATTGCAGACCTTGTTGCAAAGGGAACCGACCCGGCCAAGGCAGAGGAGATTGCCAAGGCCAACAACGGACCTGATCTTGAGGCCCAGGCCATGCTCCGTGACTGGGAAAACGGGGTTCCTGAGGTGATTGAGCTCTGGAAGAAGATGAACAGGTGGACACTTGACGGTGTTGATGAGACCTACAGAAACACCGGAATCTCATTTGACAAGTACTACTACGAAAGCGACACCTACAAGCTCGGAAAGGACAAGGTTCTTGAAGGCCTGAAAAAGGGTGTGTTCCAGAAGGCAGAAGACGGAGCCATTTACATTGACAATTCGGATATCGGACTTGATAAGAAGATTCTTCTGAGAAAGGATGGAACATCCATCTACATCACTCAGGATATCGGAACTGCCATCAACCGTCATGAAGACTGGCCGTTTGACAGCCTGATTTACGTTGTTGCCAGCGAGCAGAAGTACCACTTCAAGGTTCTGTTCCATGTTTTGGACAAACTGGGCTATCCCTGGGCAAAGGATCTTCACCATCTGTCATACGGAATGGTCTTCCTTCCCGAAGGCAAGATGAAAAGCCGCGAGGGTACTGTCGTTGATGCAGATGATCTTATCAAATCACTTACAGAGATGGCTCGCGAAGAGATTATTGAAAAGGGTCGCGATGAAGAGCTGGATGATGTGGATCAGACATCTCACGATATTGCCCTTGGTGCTCTGAATTACTACATTCTGCAGTTCGACCCGAACAAGGACTTTGTGTTCAACCCCAAAGAGAGTCTGTCCTTCAACGGAAACACCGGACCGTATCTTCAGTACATGGGAGCCAGAATCTCCTCAATGCTCAGAAAGTTCGAAGAGGTTAAAGGTGATTATGACAATGTCAGCTTTGACCCGTCTGTTCTGTCGCTTGAGGATGAGAGAGAGCTTATCAAGATGGTCGGATCTTTCCCGGAGACCGTTGGCAAGGCTTGCAAGCAGTATGATCCGAGCGTGATCTGCGCATTCCTCTATGATATGTCAAAGCGCTTCTCGCATTGGTATCACGACAACCAGATTCTCAAGGCCGATACCCCTGCCTTGGTCAAGGCCAGAGTCTGCCTGTGCCAGATGGTGCTTCAGGCAATGAGAAATGCATTTGACCTTGTGGGTATCCCGTTCTTGGAGAAAATGTGATTTCTTTATGAGAACAATGTTATAAGGCCATCGGCAAGACAGTCTGTTTCCCATTCCTCGTCGGAGGAGAGGACTGTGCAGATTCTGCGTATGACGGCAGATGTCACTAAATCTGCGGCATAGTCCGTGTCCTTTATGTCCAGCCATGAGCGCTGGACGCAGAACTCAAGTGCTATTCTCACCCTGACGGAAATCATCGATTCAAGCTGCCGGTTTTCATCGGCAAAGAATTCATCATAAAGGCAGGACTGCTGGACTATGGAGAAATAGGACGAGACGGGCTTTTCTGCAAAGGTTCTGATGATGCTGTCAAACAGGGAAACCAGCAGGGTACGGGCATCCTTTGCCTTGAAATCAACGTTGAAATCTCTGCTTCTGAGAATCTGTGATGCGTATGAGACTGCCTCTTCGATCATCTGATTCTGACTTTCAAAATGGCTGTAGATGCTTGCCTTGCGGATTCCAACCTCATCTGCGATGTCCGATAGACTGACATTTGAAAGGCCTTTTTCCTCGCCCAGAGTCAGAAGTGTGTCCAGAATGTCCTGTCTTGTTGCCATGGCCTTATTAAAAACTACCGAACGTTAGTTAGTCAAGAGTGGTTTTTTATCTTTTATTCAAAAGAGTTATGGAACAAAGGTGCATTACGGCGGTATAAAGACAGAGCAAATTCAATTTTAAGGATGTGTCTAAATGTACGCACTCGTAGAAATTCTTGGAAAGCAGTACAAGGCAGAAGAGGGAAAGGCAATCCAGGTCGACCTCGTCGACGCTGAGGTCGGAGCCCAGGTCAAGTACGATTCTGTTCTTGCAGTTGTTAAAGAAGATGACGTTAAGTTCGGCGCACCGTATGTCAAAGGCGCCAGCGTTGTAGCCACCCTCAAGTCCAACATCAAGGGCGACAAGGTTCGTGTCTACAAGTATCACAGGAGAAAGGGATATCGCAGGACCCAGGGTCACAGACAGCAGTATTCAATTCTCACGATCGACAAGATCAACGCTTAAGGGAGGCAATCAATGGCTCATCATAAAGGTGGTGGT
>ONWV01000006.1 GCA_900321635.1 uncultured Spirochaetaceae bacterium
CTGAGAAAGCCTTTGGTCAAGGATTTTGAAAATCTTTCGGATGATGTTTCTTCCTTCAAGGGCTGGTTCAGAAACAGGGTTCTTCACGCCTTTATGATTTTCTTCACCACAAGCCTCGGAAGCATTGTGGGCACGGTTGTGCTGTTCCCCATCATGCTCAGAATCTTCGGCTGAGAAAAAGTACGTTTTCTTTAATTCGTTGCCTTCAAGGTAAAGGCGTCACGTACCTTCTGGCATCTCTTAAGAAGTATGTTGTTTTTCTCAAAGTGCATTGAGGCCGGAACCATGGCTTTGTCAAAGCCCATCTCGGAGGCTGCCTTAAGACGCCTGTCTCCGTAGTTAACAGGCCTAACCTCTCCGGCAAGGGAAAGCTCGCCGAAGCTCAGCATCTTGGCAGGAAGCTCTGTTTCACTGTAAGCGGACCACAGAGCCAGCGCCAGGGCAAGTTCCACGGAAACTTCATTGACCTTTATTCCGCCGGCCACATTCACGTAGATATCCTTATCTCCCAGCCTGATACCTGCATGGCGCTCTAAAATCGCACAGACACGCAGAACCCTTGAGGAATCTATCTTGTCTGAATAAACGCGGCTGTAGCCCGATTTTGCTTCCACAACAAGAGCCTGAAGCTCCACAAGGAAGGTTCTGCTTCCTTCTGTTATGGCAGTATAGGAGATTCCGGGAGGAAGCGTTGCTCCTGTTCTTTCCGAAATGAAGAAACTTGCAGGATCCTTTACGCCCTCAAGGCCCGAGGCCGTCATTGTAAAGATTCCGATTTCATCAACAGAGCCGAAGCGGTTCTTTGCTGCCCTTATGAGCCTGACACCCATCGCTGCCTGCTCGAAGTATAAAACGGTATCTACCATGTGCTCTATGATCTTAGGACCTGCAAGAGTTCCTTCCTTTGTGACATGACCTATGAAGAACACGGCCGTTCCTATGGCCTTACACAAAGCGGTGATTTCCATGCAGCAGTTTCTGATCTGTGTAACCGATCCTGCGACGGATGTAAGCTCATCCGTTGCCAGGGTCTGAAGAGAATCTATTACGGCAATCTGCGGCTTTTCGTTTTTTAAGACAGAGATAATCTTTTCAAGCTTTGTTTCACAGAAGATGTTTATTCCTTCTAGGCCAAGTCCCAGACGCTCTGCGCGCTGACGTACCTGGCTGGCACTTTCCTCTCCGGAAACATACAGAACCTTGCGACGAGCAGAGCAGCTGGCCACAACCTGTAGTAGCAGTGTGGACTTTCCTATTCCGGGCTCTCCTCCGACCAAAACGGAGCTTGATCTGACAATTCCTCCGCCCAGGACTCTGTCCAGCTCGGAGATTCCGCTTTCAAAACGGAACTCAGACTCATAAGCTACGTCGGAAAGAGTTGTGGAAGAGCATTGTAAGGACTCCTTACCAACACCCTTCTTTTCTTCTATCTTCTCTTCTGTAAAGGAGTTCCAAGAGCCGCAGTCCGGGCATCGACCAAGCCACTTTGGGCTTGTGTATCCGCATTGTGAACAAATAAACAGGGTTGTGCTCTTCATATTAAGGACTCCTTACAATTTCAGAATAAGCATAGAAAAATGAAACCTGCAACAGCGATTTCTCTATTCGGATACGAATATTTCAATTGTGTTGCAGGTTCTAATTGTTAGTCGTACTTACTATCAGAAATCAAGCAGCTCGACGTCAAAAATAAGGTACGAATTAGGCGGAATGATTCCAGGATATCCGTGTACACCGTAACCAAGCTCAGGCGGAATTATCAGGGTTCTCTTCTCGCCTTTTGACATTGTCTGAAGAGCCTCGTTCCAGCCGTCTATTACCTGGCCGATCTGGAAGCTTGCCGGCTGTCCTCTGTGAACGGAAGAATCGAACATCCTGCCGTCCAAAAGAGTTCCTGTGTAATGAACGGTGACCGTCTGCCCGTATTTAGGACAACCCTTTCCGTCTCCCTTCTTCAGAACCACATACTGAAGGCCGCTTGGTGTCTTTACGGTGTTTGGAAAGCGGTTTGCAATCTCTGCTTCAATCTTCTCAATCTCCGCTTTTCTGCGCTCCATGGCTTTTTTTGCGGCATTTTCGACAAGATCCGAGAAAATCTGCTTGGTAACCTTGAAGTTCTTGGCATCCTCTCCGATTCTCTCGATTGTGATTGTGTTGATCTTATCGCCTTGTTTGATTGAATTTACAACATCCTGGCCTTCTACAACCCTTCCGAACACTGCATGTTTGTCATTGAGCCACGGAGTTTTCACATGTGTGATGAAAAACTGGCTTCCGTTGGTTCCGGGACCTGCATTTGCCATACTCAGAACGCCAGGTCCGTCATGGCGAAGAGTCTCATCAAACTCATCCGGGAAGGAATATCCAGGTCCGCCAGTGCCGTCTCCCTTGGGGCAGCCTCCCTGAATCATGAAGTTATCAACGACTCTGTGGAAATTAAGTCCTTCATAGAAGTTCTCTCCGGGATCTTCAAGATTAAGCTCACCTTCAACAAGACCGACGAAGTTGGCAACTGTCATAGGAACCTTCTTGTATTCCAGATTAAGAACGATTTTACCTTTGTCTGTATCAATCACGGCATAGAGGCCGTCTTTATCTTTATAGCTCATATTTTCTCCTATTTCCTTATATTATAAAGAGTTATTTAATCATACAAGTCGGAGCCCGGGGCTATAATCTGGTAGATTCTCTCAAGCTCTTCCTCTGATGTGAACGGAATAAGGATCTTTCCTTTTTTGATTGCACCGTTCTTGTACTTACCTTTGATTTCAACCCTGCATCCTGTTGCAGAGAGGAATTTTTCTTCAAGATAGAGAATCTCAGGCGCCTTTGATGAAACGATTTCCTTCTTATGCTCATCAGGGGCAGGTTTCACAGCACGCTTTCCGCTGTTAAGATCAGATGCTATTGTCTCAGCCTGTCTGACAGACAGATCCTCATCCATAATACGGTTGAACAGAATCTCCTGGTCCGCAGGATTCTCAACACTCAAAAGAGCTCTGGCATGACCTGAGGTGAATAGCCCCTTCTCCAAGGCATCAAGCATACGCTCGGGAAGGTTAAGAATTCTCAGACTGTTGGAGATTGCAGGTCTGCTTTTTCCTACCTTTTGAGCAAGATCTTCTTGTTTAATTCCTGACTGTACAAGAAGATAAGAGAAAGCTCTGGCCTCTTCTACAGGGTTCAGATTCTCTCTTTGGATGTTCTCTATAAGAGATACTTCCATCCTCTGTAGGTCACTGAAAGAACGAACAAGGCAAGGTACTGTCTTAAGGCCTGCAAGCTTTGCAGCTCTATATCTTCTTTCTCCAGCCACAATCACAAAGACATTGTCAGCAATTTCTTCTACCAAAAGAGGTTGAATGATACCCTGAGAAAGAATTGAATCCTTAAGCTCCATCAAAGCGTTGGGATCAAAGTTCTTTCTGGGCTGATTCGGGTTCGGTTTAATCAAGGAGATATCTAAATCTACCACTTTTGAACCGGTTTCCTCGAGTTTTTTCGCCTCATAGGTGGAATATTCGTCTATAAGGGAGTTAATACCCCTTCCTAATCCATATTTTTTAATCGGCACGACTTAATATCTCCTTTGCAAGAGCAGCATATGCTTTGGCTCCGCTACAACTGTTGTCATAAGCATTAATGGGAAGTCCATGGGACGGAGCCTCACTAAGGCGCACATTTCTTGGAATCTTTGTCTCAAACACCAGTTCCTTGAAGTAAGTGCTTATGTCTTCTACAACCTCATTATTGAGATTTGCCCGCTTGGAATACATGGTAAAAACAATTCCAAGTATCTCCAAAGAGGGATTAAGCTTTTTCTTGACAGAATTTACGGTCCTAAGCAGCAGATTAAGGCCTTCCATAGCAAAATACTCACACTGCATGGGAATAACAACGCCATTTGCCCAGCAAAGAGCATTCATTGTCACCAGATCCAGTGCCGGAGGACAATCTGCAAAGATATAATCAAAACTTTCTTCCAACGGCGCAAGCGCATTCTTAAGGAAAAACTCTCTGTTATCCTCATCTACAAGCTCAACAGCAAGACCTGCCATGTTTATACCACCGCTTAAGCAATATAATCCGTTTACAGGAGTGGTCTGAACGGCAGAAATATCCGTTTCCCCTGCTAAAAGCTCATAAATTCCTGGTTTTGATGTGTCAGCAGACACAGAACTTGAAAGATTTCCCTGGGAATCAAGGTCAACCAAAAGAACCTTGTATCCTTCACGTGCAAGAGCCGAACCAACATTTACAGCGGTAGTTGTCTTTCCAACACCGCCTTTTTGATTCAAAAAGATTATTTTTTTTGCCTGCATAGCCATAATATAGAGCATTATTCAGCAAAAGTCACCAATTTATTGACTAGAGGCAACTTATATTGTTAGATTATTAGCGTCAGGAGGACATAAAACCATGGAAGATCTTCAGAAGAAAGTGGTTGAAGCAATAGATAACGTAAGACCTTCCCTCCAGAACGACGGCGGAGACATTGATTTCGTCAAAATGGAAGGAAACAAGGTATATGTCAAGCTCAGAGGCGCCTGCGCCGGATGCATGATGGCTGAGATGACACTTAAAAACGGTGTTGAGCGCATGCTGCGCTACAACGTTGATGAAAACCTTGAAGTTGTTGATCTTACAATGCAAGAAGAGTGATGTTTCACGTGAAACATGATTAACCAGGCTTCGGCCTGGTTTTTTATTGTCCTTTTTCCTTCAATTCAGCATACGTCTTTCTGAGCGATGTTTCACGTGAAACATGATTTTTTAATTACTTGGTCTTTTTTTGTTCAAAAACCGAAACATATAAAAAACCGCATTCCAGATGCGTGAAATGCGGTTTTTGACCCTTGTTACTATTTATAGAAACAGAATAATGTGGCATTTTTCAGCCTTTTTTCATCATTTTTCTGTATCCTATGTAGTTGCGTTTTCGGTCACATTTTCGATTGTTCCGAGTTCGGCTGTATCACCTTCTGCCGGGATTTCTTCCTCAGGATCTTCCTCCTGGAAATCGGTCACGGTCATTGCAACAATGTAATCGTCATCAGTCTTCATCTTAAAGACGTTCACGCCGCTTGCTGCTCTACCCTGACTTGAGATTCCATTGACATGAGTCCTGATTGTCTGGCCTTTCTTGGTGATGCAGACAAGGTCGTTTTCATCATTAACTCCAAGTGCTGAAACAAGATACATATCATCTTTAAGCTTGTAGATGAGCTGTCCCATTGTTCCTCTGCCATGAGCTTTGAAGAAGTCGAAGTCAACCTGCTTTCCTTTTCCGCTGTTTGTGACAAGGATCACATTCTTTCCTTCCTCGACTCTAACAAGGCCGATGATCTCATCGTCTGAGGCAAGTTTCATACCTCTGACTCCGTGAGAAGCTCTTCCCATGACTCTTACGCTGTCTACGCAGAACCTCAGGCCCTTTCCGTTCTTGGAGATGATCATTGCATCATCGCCAGGATTGACGAACAGACACTTGACCAGTGAATCTCCCTCATCAAGGACAATTGCCTTGATTCCGTTCTTTCTGGCGTTGATGAAGTCGTTCAGTCTTACCTGTTTTACAACTCCAAATCTTGTTGCCATAAGAAGATACTTGTTTTCATCAAAGTCCTTGAAGTCAATTATGGCAGAGATGCTTTCGCCTTCGTCCATCTTAGGCAGAATTGCTTTGATGTTGACGCCCTTTCCGACCTTCTGGCCTTCGGGCAGCTCCCATACCTCAAAGCAGTAAGCCTTTCCGAAGTTAGTGACGAACATGATGTGGTCATGTGAGAAAGCGGAGAACAGATGCTCCACAAAGTCCTCATCCCTCAGAGAAGCGCCTCTGACGCCCTTTCCTCCGCGGCCCTGGGATTTGTACTCATCTGCTGAAACTCTCTTCACAAAGCCCTTGTTTGTGATCACTACGACGACATCCTCTTTCTTGATGAAGTCCTTATCAACAAGTCCGTCGACTTCTCTGATGTCGATTTCGGTTCTTCTGTCGTCTCCGTACTCCTCTCCGACCTGCCTGATTTCCTTTTCAACCTCGGCGAGCATCTTCTTCTCGTCAGCAAGAAGCTCTCTGTAGAAAGCAATCTTGATTTCAAGCTCATTCAGCTCGTCGATGATCTGCTGGGTCTCCATGTGGCTCAGGCGTCCGAGTCTCATCTGGATGATGGCGTTGGCCTGCTTGTCAGACAGAGCAAAACGAGCCTGCAGGTTAAGCGAAGCCTCATCGTTGTTGGCAGCCTTCTTGATGATCTCAATGACCTCATCGATGTTCTCAAGACCGATCTTCAGACCAAGCAGGATGTGCTCTCTTTCAAGGGCCTTTGCAAGGTCGAATCTGGTTCTTCTTGTTGTGACATCCTTGCGGTGCTCGAGGTAGTAGTAGAGCATCTGCTTGAGGTTCAGACATCTCGGTCTGCCCTCGACAAGAGCCAGATTGTTGACGTTGAAGTTCGTCTGAAGGGCGGTGTTCTGGAACAGATGGTTTACTGCAATCTCAGAAACGGCATCCTTTTTAAGCTCGATGACGATTCTTATACCGTCACGTCCGGATTCGTCTCTGATTGCCGAAATATCCTTTAGTATGTCGTCCTTACGAAGTTCGTCGATATGCTTTACAAGCTCGGCTTTGTTGACCTGATAGGGGATTTCGGTAAAGACGATGGATTCATGCGTCTTGTGGTCCTCTATGTGGTACTGACCGCGCATTACAATCTTTCCGCGACCTGTCTCAAAGGCATCACGGATTCCCTTTGTACCGCAGATCTTGCCGTAGGTGGGGAAGTCCGGTCCCTTGATGTAGTTCATCAGCTCCATGATTGTGATGTCAGGGTTCTCGATAAGGGCGCAAAGCGCATCGGTTATTTCCCTGAGGTTATGTGGAGCCATGTTGGTGGCCATTCCTACGGCGATTCCGCTTGTTCCGTTGGCAAGCAGGAAGGGGAATCCTGCAGGAAGAACCTCGGGCTCCTTCAAGGACTCATCGAAGTTGGGAACGAAGTTCACCGTATCCTTGTCGATATCCTGGAGCATCAGCTCGCCCATGCGGGCCATCTTGGCCTCTGTGTATCTGTATGCTGCAGGTGGGTCGCCGTCAATTGAACCGAAGTTTCCCTGAGGCTTGATGACAGGGTAGCGCAGCGAGAAGTCCTGTGCGAGTCTTACCAAAGCGTCGTAAACCGAAGCATCTCCGTGCGGATGGAATTTACCAAGCACGTCTCCGACGGTTCTTGCACACTTTTTAAATGATCCTGTGGATTTGATTCCAAGGTCATACATATCGTACAGGATTCTTCTGTGTACAGGCTTAAGTCCGTCACGTACATCAGGCAATGCACGGCTTACAATAACCGACATCGCATAGTCCAGATAGCTTTTCTTCATCTCCTCTGAGAGGTCAGATATTAGAACTCTGCTTTTCTCTTCTTCCATCTTCTACCTCCCGTCAGGCGTCAATCTGCGCGTAAGTCGCATTTTCTTCGATAAAGAGCCTTCTGGGCTCAACCTCTTCTCCCATCAGCATGGAGAACACGTGGTCCGCTTCAACAGCGTCTGAAAGATTGACCTTTCCGATGAATCTGGTTTCCGGATTCATGGTTGTCTCCCAAAGCTGCTCGGGGTTCATTTCACCAAGACCTTTGTAGCGCTGGATCTTCACGTTCTTGGAATCGGACTCATCCTCGTTGTGATCTGAAAGGATTTTGGCCTTGTCATCATCGTTGAATGCGTAGTAGTCCTTGCCCTTGATTGTGATCTTGTAAAGCGGCGGCATGGCGAAATAGACATAGCCGGCATCGATCAGCGGTCTCATATATCTGAAGAAGAATGTCAGAAGAAGTGTTCTGATATGGGATCCGTCGACATCGGCATCGGCCATGATGATGACCTTGTGGTATCTGGCCCTACTTACATCGAAGTTGGCTCCAAGTCCTGCGCCGATAGAATCGATGACAGGCTGAAGCTTGTCGTTGCCCTCGACCTTGTCCTCTCTGGTTTTCTCGACGTTGAGCATCTTTCCCCAGAGCGGGAGGATTGCCTGAATCCTTCTGTCGCGGCCCTGCTTGGCGCTGCCTCCTGCGGAATCTCCCTCAACGATGAAAATTTCGCACTGTGCAGGGTCTTTTTCGGAGCAGGGTGCAAGTTTACCCGGCAGACTCACAGAAGTCTTCTTACGGGCGTTCTCGCGTGCCTTCTTGGCAGCAATTCTTGCCTTGGAGGAGGCGACGGTCTTCTCCAGAAGGACCATGATCTGGTCAGGATGCTCGTCAAAGTAGTCATTCAGCTTCTGATAGACAAAGCTGTAGACGATTCCCTGAACGTAGGAGTTACCGAGCTTCATCTTGGTCTGACCTTCGAACTGAGGATTGGTGATCTTTACCGAAATGACAGCTGAAAGTCCCTCGCGGACATCGGAGTTGAAACCTTCCTTGAAGTCCTCGGACTCAAAGAACGCCTCGGCGCTCTTATTCTTTCCGACCATTTCCTTCATATGTATCTGAAGCTGGTTCTTGAAAGCTGCAACAAGGCCGCTTGTGAATCCGATCAGATGCTTTCCGCCTTCTCGTGTGTTGATGTTGTTGGCAAATGAATGGATGTTCTCATCAAAACGGTCGTTGTACTGCAGCGAGAACTCGACAATAGCCTCTCCGTTGTCGTTGGACCTTTCTCCGCAATAGTAGAGAGGCTCAGTTCCCTCGGGGATGACCTTCTTGTTCTCGTTCACGTAGGAGACAAAGTCCTTGATTCCGCCTTCGAAGTGGAAAACCTTCTCCTCAGGCTCCTCAGCACGCTTGTCAATTGCGGTGATTGTGACGCCCTTGTTGAGAAACGCAAGTTCCCTGAAGCGCTCGCAAAGAACACCGAAATTGAAGTTGTCAGTCTCCATGATGGATGTGTCGGGATGGAACTTGATTGTGGTTCCTGTTCTGTCCGTGCTGCCGATCTTCTTGACAGGCTCCACAGGCTCACCAAAGTGATACTCCTGCATATACAGGTCGGGAGTTCTGTGAACCGTTGCAATCAGATGGTCGGAGAGGGCGTTTACAACGCTGACACCTACACCGTGAAGTCCTCCTGACACCTTGTATGCGCCGCCGTTGAACTTTCCTCCTGCATGCAGGTGGCACAGGGCGACCTCAAGTGTGCTGATTCCTTCTGTGGGGTGGATGTCAACGGGGATTCCTCTTCCGTTGTCTTCCACGGTGACGTAGTTTCCTTCTTCGATGGTCACCTTTATCGTGTCGCAGTAGCCAGCTACCGCTTCATCAATTGAGTTGTCAACCACCTCATAGACCAGATGGTGCAGTCCGTCAGGTCCGGTTGATCCGATGTACATACCCGGCCTGACACGTACCGCCTCAAGACCCTTGAGAACCTGAATGTTCTCTCCGGTGTACTTGGCTGAAGTGTGGGCGAGGCTGCTCATCTGCTCTTCGTTCATTACTTCTTCTTCCATAGATATTCCTTCTACTTTATATAGTAAAACATGAAAGATTATATATTATTAAATAATAATGGGCAACACATCAGCTAAAAAACGTTCACCCTTGAAAACAGAGGTTTTCAGTTATAGAATTGACCATTGAACGCACTAAAGAGGAGTACGCGATTATGAAGGAAGGCCTTTGGGAAGAAACGCTTGATAAAATCAGGGAAAATATGCCCGAAAACGAATTCTCTTCATGGTTCGGCCGTCTTGTTTTCGGAAAGGAAGAAGACGGAAAGATTACTCTCTACGTTCCCTCTGCGTTTGTCCGTGACAGGTTCGAAACAACATACAAAAGCCAGATCGAAAGCATACTCAGAACACTCGGAGATGACTCATACAGCATTGCTTTTGAAATAAAAAAGAATGCTCAAAATCAGCAGATATCTAAAAAACCTGAAGAAAAGCCTAAAACTGAGCCATCGAATCAGACTCCTGAGCCAAAGGCACAGAAGGCATCAAAAGCATCTGCAGACGACCTCATGTTCAACCCTGCCTATACGTTCGAATCATTCATTCCAGGCGACAACAGCAGCTTCGCATACAGCGCCTGCATGGCCATTGCCAAGAATCCGGGATCCGCGTACAACCCATGTCTTTTATACGGAGGCGTAGGTCTTGGAAAGACACACCTTATTCAGAGCATCGGAAACTACATCAGAAAGAACACAAAGCTCAAGGTCGTCTATGTCACTGCGGAAAATTTCACGAATGAATACATCCAGTCGCTGAATGATAAGAACCCTCAGCAGTTCAAGAACAAATACAGAAAGGTGTCGGTTCTTCTTATAGATGATATTCATTTCCTCCAGAAGAAAGAGGGAATCCAGAACGAGCTATTCAATACCTTCAATGATCTTTATGACACGGGCCGTCAGATTGTGTTCACATGCGATCGCCCGGTTGAGGAGCTTAAGGATATCTCCGACAGACTCAGAAGCAGGTTCGAAAGGGGACTTAACATAGACCTTCTTCCTCCTAACTATGAAACCAGAGTTGCCATTCTCAGAAAGAAGTGCGAGGAAAAGAACGTAGAGTTCAGCAACGAGGTTATAGAGTACATAGCTTCAAACATCTCAAGCAACGTCAGAGCTTTGGAATCATGCCTTACAAAGCTTATTGCATACAGCGAGCTTCTACATAAGGACATCTCATTAGAGACGGCCAAGGAGCAGCTTAGGCACATAATCAGCTCCAACAATGACACAAGCGGAATATCAATTGATCTTGTAGTTAAGGTCGTTGCATCTTACTTCGGCGTGACTCCTGCGGACATAAAGGGAAAAAACAAAAACCAGTCCGTTGTTCTTCCAAGACAGGTTGCAATGTTCCTTTGCAGAAAGATGACTGATTTCTCTACAACCGAGATAGGTACAGAGTTCGGCGGAAAGAACCATACCACAGTCATGTACAACGTCCAGAAAATCGAAGCCAGGCTCAAATCAAGCGAAAAAGAAATCAATACTCTCATTGAGAAACTTGAGTCACAGATAAAGCTTGAATCCAAAAAATAAAACCTGTTCATAAGCTGTGTATAAACAGCATTTTCTTCAATTGTGTCTGTAGATAGTTTTTCTTTTTCAACAGGCGATGAAATCTATGCACAGATTACTGACAACAATTCTTGTATTTTGTTGCTAATATCGCTTATGCAGGCAAAGAATTACTGGTTTATAGACATTTTTCGTGCTATTATTATTATGATTAGATAGATTATTCCAATTTATATTAATCACCTAACAGGAGCCGCATAATGAAATTTGTCTGCAATAAGAACAACATCCTCAAAGAGCTGTCAAACGCACTTGATTTCACATCTCAGAGAAACACACTTGCCGTATATGCCAATGTCTGTCTTTTGCTTGAAGGAAATAATCTGACAATCAAGGCAACAGACCAGAAAATGAGCTATGTCTCAGAAATGACAGTAGATGGTCTTGAAGACGGAAGTACAACAGTTGTCTGCGACAAATTCCTCAATATAATAAAGAACCTTCCTGATTCAAACATTGTTTTCGAGGATTCAGATGATAAGATCAGAATCAATCCTGAAGGAACTTCAATTGAATTCAAACTCAGAACAATAGAGGCTTCTGCATTCCCGAGTCTTGTATTCGGAGATGAGTCAGGATATTTCAGAGTATCCCAGAAAGATTTCACAGACATGATAGGTCAGGTAATCTTTGCAGTAAGTGATGATGAGTCAAAATATGCAATGAACGGTGCTCTTCTTGAAAAAGACGGAAGCGGTCTTGTCATGGTAGGAACAGACGGAAGAAGACTTTCCTATATCAACAGACAGATCGGTTCTGAGATTCCTGATTTCCCAAAGGCTACTATTCCAAGCAGATTCCTCAATCTGATTAAGAAACTTTCCGTAGGAGAGGGTGATTTTGAGATCAACGTAGGAAGCAACACAATCTCACTGAGATTCGGAAGCTGCACAATCTCATCTTCTCTTATCAAGAATGACTTTCCTGCCTATAAGCGTGTCATTCCTGAAAGTCAGTCAAAGGTTTGTATCGTAAACATCAATACCTTAAGTGATGCACTTAAGAGAGTCTCGCTTCTTGTAGAGAACAAGTTCAAGAAGATTATTCTTGAGTTCAATGAAAACAAACTGACTGTCTACTGTGATGAAAGTGAAGTAGGTGCAGGACGTGAAGAGATTGATTGTAAGTATGAAGGTGAGAGCCAGAGATGTGCAATGAACTATACATATCTTCTCAGCCCGCTCAAGGTGATGGACGGTGAAGAAGCAAGGATAGAGTTCAGCGAACCTGGTCGTCCTTTCACAGTCAAATCCGAGCCTGAGAGAGACTATCTGCATGTGATAATGCCGATGAATCTTAACTGACATAATGTTGGTAAAAAGGATTGTCCTTGACGGTTTCAGAAACATCAGGGACAGGCAGATTGATACTTCAGCAAAACAGGTAATACTCACCGGAGAAAACGGACAGGGAAAGACAAACCTCCTTGAGGCTGTCTATATGCTCTGTTACGGAACATCCTTCAGAACACAGAACATAAGGGATATCATCAGTCATGGAAAAGACATGATGTATCTCAGCTCCATATTCGAAGATTCCCAGGGTCTTGAACGAAAGGCAGAACTATCCTTTTCAGAAGGAAAAAAACAGATAAAACTTGACGGTAAGGAAGTAAGAGATAGAAAAGAGCTTATCTACTGTCTTCCGTGCATTGTATTTTCACATGATGATATTGAGTTTGTAAGGGGAGAACCTGAAAACAGAAGGCGCTTCTTTGACCAGACAATGACAATGTATGATCCTGTTTTCTTTGATGATCTCAGAAAATACAAACTAGTTCTGAAACAGAGAAACGCTGCAATCAAAGACCAGAGAACAGAACTTCTGGATATCTATGATGAAAAACTTGCTTCATACGGATTTCAGATAATGAAGTCCAGAAGAGCCGTTGCCACATCTTTTTCTGCTATTTTTCCCGATATCTACAATGCAGTTTCCCAGGAGGACAGGGGAATAGAAATAAACTACAGACCTTCCTGGAATGAGGAACTGGGAATAGAGGGAATAATCGAGAAGCTCTTCAATCAGAGGGACGTGGATCTTAAGATGAACACCACCACAAGCGGACCTCACAGAGACAGATTCCTTATCAGTGACAGAAACGGACTTTTCACATCATCGGCCTCAACCGGACAGATGAGACTTGCCTCTCTTGTGTTCAGATCCGCCCAGGCATCCTTTTACAGACAGAAGACAGGACAGAATCCTATATTCTTAATAGACGATGTCCTACTTGAGCTTGATTCGCAGAAAAGAGCAAGGTATTTATCATATTTAGGACATTATAATCAGGCCTTCTTTACATTCCTTCCTGAAGAAAAATACTTCGGAAGCATGTTTGAACTTGAAGGTTCACAGACTTTGATGTACACAGTAACAGAGGGGTCTTTCCATGGCAAAAACTGATTATAAGAAGAAGGATAATTACAAAGCCTTGGCTGCAGAAGACCCTGTGTCAGGAGAAGTCTTTCTTGATCAGGTCCTAGATAGATTCAACATAGATCTTAAGGACCCGATAAATCAGATTGTGATCCGTTGGAAGGATTTTGCTGGAAGCGCAATTGCAGAGCATACGGTATGCGAACGCTATAAGGACGGAGTTCTTTATCTGATATGCGACCATCCGTCCAGAGCATCATACATCAGGATGAACAGCTGTGAGATAATCAAAAAGATTACCGGAGTTTTCCCTGAACTTGATTTGAAGAAAATAGTTACGCGCGTTAAAACCAGGCGCACCACTTGACGAATAAAAGCATTAAATCTATACTCAATTGCTCAGGTATACCCTGACTAAAACGAAAATCCCGCTTTAAGCGATTAAATGGAGAATAAACCATGAGTTACAAAGGCAAGAGAACCTACCAGCCAAGTAAAGTCAAGAGAAACAGAAAGTTTGGATTCAGAGCCCGCATGGCAACAAAGGGCGGACGCCTCGTTCTGGCAAGAAGAAGAGCTAAGGGCAGACACAGTCTCACAGTCTCTGATGAGAAGAAGCCTTACTAAGAACCAGATAATCAGAAAAAAAGCAGATATTGACAATGTGATGAAAGCAGGAAAAAGACAGTCTCTTTCCTGCTTTAAGTTGTCTGTAGCGAAGAATGATCTTCCTTACAGCAGGCTCATTGTGATACCTGTAAGACACTATGGAAATTCAGTCCAGAGAAACCGCATCCGCCGCCAGATAAAAGAAATCTGGAGGACAAATCAGGAGAGGATTCAGCGTGGACTGGATTTTGCTGTCGTTGTGTACCCGTCTGACGGCAGCGCCATGACGTTTGAAGAAAAGAAGACTCTGATACTCAATCTTATAGAGAGAAGCGGCTCACTCGTGGGCTGATTCTTCTTTTTTACGGACGTCTCATTTCTGTTTATCTAACGATCAGGAGTAAAGTATGGAAAAGAAAACTGTCCTAGCCATAATTCTTATTACCTTAGTGCTCACCGTCAGCATGGTGCTCCAGGGAACGATGTTCACAAACAACACCGCTGCCACAGCCACTGCTGAAACAGAGCAGACTCAGAGCACACCGGTTTCAGAAACGGATGCTTCCAAGCAGGATGCGGTCATAGAGAGAAAGGCAATTGCCTCAAGCTCCTCAGCCGTGAAGTCTGTGGAAAAATTCTCATATGAGACCGATCTGTACGAAATCACCTTCGATCCCGTCGGAGCAAGCATCTATTCCATGAAGATGAGAGAGCACGCCGATGCGGACGGAGACCACGTAGACCTGATTTTCAAGGGAGAAAACGGTCACAACGCATTTCTCATGTACTGGGGAGATGATTTTGCAAACCCGATACTTGATGCCTTCTCCTATACCATCGATGGCAAGAAGGTCATTTTCAGCAATGACTACACAGGCGCAAGCGGAGAGAAGTTCACTGTCATAAAGACATTCGAGTTCAAAGACGGTGAGTATCTGTTCGCTGTAACGGTGGACATTGTCGGAGATGAGACTTTCAAGGGTCTTTCCACAGACTATGCATACACACTTGCCTTTGAGCCTCAGGTCGGACCTTCATTCACACAGATGAAGAACAACGCCTACGACTACAGGCGTGTCTATATCGATGCATACAACAACAAGGGAAAGCTCAAGCGTTCCACAATCAAGTATTCATCAGCCGGAGATTTCTACACAACAGCCCATCTCAAGTGGATGAGCCTGACAGGAAAGTACTTCACAATCGTAGCTTATCCGCAGGACAACACAATTGCCTACAAGTACTCTGCAGTGAGAAGTTCCACATCTGATGTGGTGCAGACAGACAGTCTCTATGTCTCAAGACCCGGCACCGCCTCAAGCACAAGCGACACGATCTACTTCTATGCAGGACCTCAGCTGAAGAAGTACCTGGGTTCCTACTACAGCGGTATGGACAATGCCTGGAAGCTCAGCAACACAAACCTTGATCAGGCTATGGAAGGCGGTTCGATGTTCGGATGGCTTGAGAACATCCTCAAGTGGGCACTGACCCTCCTTTACAAGATTGTTCCGAACTACGGAATCGGAATCATTCTGCTGACAATCATCATCAAGATTCTGCTCTGGCCGCTTTCAAAGAAGAGCGCTTCCTCAACAGCCAAGATGGGAGCTCTTCAGCCTAAGATGCAGGAACTTCAGGCAAAGTACAAGGACAACCCGCAGAAGCTCAATCAGGAGACAGCTGCACTGTACAAGGAAGCAGGCGTCAGCCCGCTCGGCGGATGTCTTCCTATGCTCCTCCAGTTCCCGATCCTCATTGCAATGTACGGACTTCTGAACAAGCACTTCGAGCTTCGCGGTGCAATGTTCATCCCGGGATGGATTCCGGATCTGTCTGTTCCTGAGACAATCGCCACACTGGGCTTCAACCTTCCGCTTTTAGGAAACGAGATTCACCTTCTTCCGATTCTCTACACCGTGAGTATGATTTTCTCGATGAAGATCACACAGACACAGTCAAGCGGTGCTCAGAACGGCGGAATGATGAAATTCATGACATATGGAATGCCGATTCTGTTCTTCTTCATCCTGTACAGCGCACCTTCCGGACTGCTTTTGTACTGGTCAGCACAGAACGCTCTGTCCATGATCCAGCAGTTCTACACCAACAGGAAGCTTAAAAAGAACCCGAACAGCATGGAGAAACCCAAGGCACAGACGGAGGAAAAGGTTCCTGAGGCAGTGAGAAAGTATCAGGAAAAGCTCAAGAGACTTGAGGAAGAAAAGGCCAGACTTGCAAAAGAGCAGGCCAAGGGAAAAAAGAAAAAGTAATCAGGGGTTTATATATGACAAGAGATTTTGAAGGAAAAACAGAGCAGGATGCCATCAATCAGGCAATTGAGGCTCTTCATATTGAGAGAGAAGACTTTGATGTCGAGATTCTGGACAACGGGAAAAGAGGTCTTTTCAAGAAGGCCAACGTGAAAATCCGCGTTCACATTGATTCTGATTCAGATGACGAAAAGGATTCAAAGCCGTTCATCCCAAGCGACGACAGCACTTCTGATGCCGACTATGCCGACGATTATGATCAGGAGGAAGAAGAGGACCTTGAGCCCAACGAGGAGCTTGAGCAGAAGGTCTGTGAATTCATAGACCAGATGGTTTCACACATGGGCTACGAGTCAAAGACAACTGTTTCTTCCAGAAAGGGAAAAAAGGTCAATCTTGAGATCACAAGCGAGTCTTCCAGCATCATCATCGGAAGAAAGGGAAAGAACCTTGATGCCATTCAGGTTCTGGCCAACGTCTATGCCGGAAAGATCGATACAGAGCGCAAGATCATTGTTGACTCCGAAGGCTACAGACTCAGACATGAGGAGCAGATCATCAAGACCGCTTACAGAACTGCAATGCAGGTCCGCAAGACCGGAAGATCCCGCCTTCTTGAGCCGATGAATCCGTACGAAAGACGCCTGGTTCACACCGCATTGAATGATGTGACGGGAATTGAGACCAAGAGTGAGGGCGAGGGCCTTTACAAGCAGGTCAGAGTCATCAGCAAGAGAAAGAGATACTGATAATCACGATTCTAAAAATAAGGAGCCTTTCAAAACGGAAGGCTCCTATTTTTTATCCAAATAGATTCAAAGCGGTTTTGTCGCTTCAATCAGATAGCTCTTTGCTTCTTCGTCCACCATGTCAATGAGCATGTCACGCACCCACTGATGGTATTCGTCAATCATGCGTTTTTCATCAGCTGTAAGCATGCTTTTGACAATCAGGCCGCGTTCATACGGGCAGCAGGTCAGAACCTCAAAGGTGTAGAACTGTCCGAATTCCGTTGTCTGGGCTTCTGTGACGGCAACAAGGTTTTCTATTCTTATTCCGTGCTTGCCTTCCTTGTAGATGCCAGGCTCATCGCTTAAAACCATGCCGGGCTTAAGTGCAACAGGCTCTCCTTTTTCCGCCTTGGCGGAAATGCGCTGAGGCCCTTCATGCACAGAAAGCCTGAAGCCGACTCCGTGTCCTGTTCCGTGAAAGTAGTTCATGCCGCGCTGCCAAAGAAACTGGTGAGCAAGAACATCCAGCTGATGGCCGCTGGTCCCTTTGGGGAAGATTTGTGAAGACAGGGCAAGATGGCCCTTGAGAACAAGAGTGTAGTCTTCTTTCTGTTCGCGCGTTGCCTTGCCGAAGAGTATGGTTCTTGTGATGTCAGTTGTTCCGCAGCTGTATTGTCCGCCTGAATCCAGAACCAGTAGGCCGTTTCCTGTAATGGGGATGTCCGTCTCCTCTGTTGCACTGTAATGAACAACCGCACCGTGGGCTCCGAAACCTGCGATTGTGCTGAATGAAGGACCAAGGTAATCCTCTTCAAGCTCACGTTCCTGCGCCAGTGCCTCTGCGATTGTGACTTCTGTAAAGTCATACTCTCCGCTTTTGACCTGGGAAAGGAAGTTCACCATTGCAACACCGTCAAGGATGTGGGCGACTCTCATGCCTTCAAGCTCTGCAGCATTCTTCACGGCCTTCAGGTCCGAAGAAAAATCGCGTCCTCTTGAGATTTTTACTCCGTTTGCTTTTTCAAGGGCGGAGGCAAGTTTCATGTTGGTCTTTTCAGGATCAAGTCTGACAGTGACGTTTGAGAGTTTTGAAAGCTCCACGGTCACATCTTCATAGCTATGGACGCTGTAGCAGTCAGGCTTAACATTCTTGAACCTGCTTTTAGGAGTAAAGAGCTTCACATCGCCAGGTCCGATGAGAAGATAGGAAAGGAAGACAGGGGTGTCCTCAACGTCCGCACCTCTGAGATTCAGAATCCAGGCAATGTCGGTAAGACTTGAGATAAGATGATAGTCTTCGTTGTTCTGATGTCCTAGTTTGCGAATTTCTTCTATTTTTTGTGAGGCTGAAAGACCGCACAGGTCATCGTCCATCTTTTCAACCGGATAATCGGGCATCTGTGGTCTGTCTTTCCAGATGTAGTCAAGAAGATCTTCTGTGGCCTGGATGTTGATGCCTTTTTTCTGATACTCCTCTTTTTCGCTGAGCATCAGAGTCTCTTCGGCGATTCCGACCTTTTTGTTTTTTGAAAAGTTCTTCTGAAGAAAGTCTATCGGGGAGCTTGCCTCAGGGCCGTCGATTTTTCTCATCTCAAAGACTGTGTCCTTGATCTGGTCTGCGCACTGGACGAAGTATCTTGAATCAACCCAGATCAGAGCCTCTTTCTGTGTGACAATGACGGTTCCTGCGCTTCCGGTGAAGCCGCTGATCCAGCGACGTGTGTGCCATCTTGGGCTTACATATTCGCTCTGATGAGGATCTGTTCCGTTGATGAGAAAGGCATCAAGACCTGCCTTTTTCATCTGGTTTCTGAGACATTCAACTCTTTCGTTTATTTGCATTGGTTTTCCCCTTATTCTTTTTCCTGTATGTGACGGGTTCTGTTTTTTTTGCATAGATGATCATGGCTATTCCCGCCAATATCATGACAAAGCACAGAATCTGGCCCATCGAGATGTTTAAAAACGATTTGAACAGGGCAGTGGGCTCTGTTTCCTTTCCAAGGGCGATGATGAAGCCCAGCTGGCTGTCCGGCTCTCTGAAGTACTCAAGAAAGAATCTGACTGTTCCGTATCCGATGAAGTAGGACCCTGACATGATTCCTGGACCTGTTGTTGATGCCTTCTTTTTCGCAAGCGGCCTGATAAGAAACCACAGCACAAGCCAGAGGAAAATTCCCTCAAAGAAAGCCTCATAAAGCTGTGACGGATGGCGCGGAAGGTTCACCATGGAAACGCCGCTTATGTCCATTCCGGCTTTCTGAGCTATTTCCTGTACCCACTGAAGCTGTGTTGAGAAACGAGGAGCATCGGGGAAAACCATTCCGATTGAGCTTGCTGTGACGCGGCCCCAGAGCTCTCCGTTTATGAAGTTTCCAAGACGGCCGAAGGTGTAGCCCAAAGGGATTCCCGTAATAACGTGGTCTGCAACGTCCATAAGCCTGTAGCCATGGCGTTTTGAAAACAGCCAGCCGCCGAAGACAGCTCCGATCACTCCTCCGTGATAGCTCATTCCCGGAAGGCCCACGAAGCGTCCGTTTCTGAACGGCCAGAATATCATCCACGGATGGGTCCAGTAGTACCACGAGCCTTCATAGAAAAGGGTGGAGAAGACCCTGGCGCCCACAATCAGAAAGCCTATGGCATAGCAGAACAGTGTCATTGAGTCATCGGCTGACATGCTGTTCATCTCACCGTGGCGGCACTGGTATCTGAATAGGGCATATGCGATTGAGAAGGCGACGATGTACATGACGGCATACCATCTCACAGAAAGAAAAGGAACCACATAAGGTGATATCCAACTTGGGAAATCAACGTACATCTGCATGTGTAAATGATAGCACAAACAGGGCCTTCTTTCCATGACCGAGGCCTGAATGTGTTTTTTATGTGTCGTAGAACTTATTGAAAGACGCATCTTAAAAAAAGATGTATATTTCAGTTATGAAAAAGCTAGTAACAATGTTATTGGTTCTGGTGCTTTTCGCCTCTATTGCATATGCAAACGGCACTCCTGAGGAGCAGAGGATATTTTTCGAAAACATCATCAACAACTCCCAAGGGCCGAAAAGCGTAGCCCAAAACAACGGCGGCGCAACAAAGGCATCCACCGGATCAGAAGTAATTTCGCGTGATATGGCCACTTTGGAACGGCTTTACCAGTATGTTGAGAAGAATTACCTCTATGATATCGACTACGATGCCGTCTATGAGGCAATGGCTACTGCCTTGTTCAATACTTTGGGCGACAAATACTCTTACTACGTGAAGGCAGAAAAGGCCGAAGACTATGGAGATGACGTCAAAGGTTCCTATGGAGGACTTGGACTTTATTTCTCAAAAAGTTATGTGCAATATCAGGATCCTGAGGACGAGAGAACCCTTTATGCTGTCATTTCCCAGGCCTTTCCGGACACGCCGTGTTCCAGAGCCGGCCTGATGACGGGAGATCTTATAACCGAGATCAACGGGCAGTCCGTTGTGGAACTTGAAGCCTCCGACTGTGCAAAACTTATGAAGGGTAATCCGGGAACAACCGTAAGCCTTACAATTAAAAGAGGTGCAAGCGTTTTCACAATCGACCTTGTCAGGGAGATTGTGACCGTTCCTACCGTTGTTTATGAGATGATTGATTCGGATAATGCATATCTCAGAATCCTTGAGTTCTCAAGAGGAACATACCGCTCCATTTCGGATGCTTTGGACAAGCTGTCTGCAAAGGGCATGCAGAAACTCATCATAGATTTAAGAAACAATCCCGGAGGAGATGTTGATTCTGCATTGGCTATAGTCGATCTGTTTGTCAGCAACACGGATCTTCTTTACCTTTCTTATAAGGATCCTTCAAAGAACATCCGCTATTCTGCGACAAGCAAGATCACCGTTTCCCCTGATGTTGATATAGCCATTCTCACAAACGGCGGAACAGCAAGCGCTGCGGAAATCTTTTCTGCTGCGATGAGGGATACAGGCAGAGCTGTCCTTGTCGGAACAAAGACTTTCGGAAAGGGCGTGATGCAGCTGGTTTCCTCTTTCGGTGACGGCTATATTTCCGTTACTACAGCCAGCTTCTCAGGTCCTACAGGAAAGCCCATCAACAAAGAGGGTGTTCTTCCGGATATTGAGATTGCGGATATTTCCATTGAAGAGGATGAGGTTCAGCCTTATCTTGATTTAATGAACAGCAATGCCATTTCAACCTTTGTGGACAACAACCCTGATTTCACAGATGAAAACCTGAAGAAGTTCGCCGCCCAGAATTCCGAATGCGGACTGAGGCAGGAAGTCCTTCTTCTGCTTGTCAGAAACGAATACCTCGGCAGAATGAACTATGACGACAGACCTCTTGCCGACATCAAGTACGATGTGGTGTGTAAGACTGCCTACGACTACTTACAGTCCAAAGACAAGAGCGTAGTGAATTTCTAGTTATATACAACATGACCTACATGATGGACCTGCCTTAGGGCAGGTTCTTCTATTAAAAGAAGATAAAGAGTTCAAGGTTGTTGTGTGAGTCTTTTTTGCACACACTATTGCACAAGTTATGCACAAGCGCTTGTCAAGGGTTGTCAGAAAACCCGTCCGAAGGCTTTTTATATCCTTCCAACTTTGGCACTAATCACCTGAGTAGTAGTATTTAATTCGTTATTTTAAAAGAAATTAAATATGACAGTGTACATACCCGGCAATTAAAAAGTTATATAAGAATTGTTGTTGTTTTATACTCTGAAAGCCTTGAAAATAAACTAAACTTTTAATACTTATGCACAAGTTATCGACAACTTGATTCAATTATTGTCTGTACCGCCCCGATTGCGTAAATCGAGGCAGTTTCACATCTTAAAATGTTAGTTTTCAGAACTACCGCCTTGAAAGACCTGTCAATAAGAGCCTGGCACTCGCTTTCTTCAAGACCGCCCTCCGGGCCCACAACCAGGGCCACTGCTCCGTCGAAGTCTTTCAGGCAATTAAAAAGGTCGTTGTTCTGGTTTTCTATCTTGCTCTGATGAAGCACAATGCCCATACGGGCTACACCGTCTGTTCTCTTTTCAAAGTCATCGGGAATTTCACTTATGTCTATCACGCCGCTTACTGTGGTGGGAACCATGGAGCCGCTTTGCTGTATGGCCTCGGTGACCATTGCATCATAGCGCTCGAGGCGGGTCATCTCTTTTCCTTCAAGACTGGCCACGCAGTTTCTGCTCTTCACAAGAACAATATCTCTGACTCCAGCCTCTGTTGCCTTCTTGATTATGTCGTCTGCCTTTCTTCCCTTGGGGAGGCACTGATACAGGATGATGGTCTTCTTAGGCCCTGTCTGCGGAAGGGCATCTGTTCTCTCCTGGGCGGTTTCTGCCTTCTTTGCGCTGAGAGTGCAGCTGTCCTTTGTGATCTTTTCGATGCAAAGGTCCCAGAGTCTTCCTTCTCTGTCGCGACCAGTGATGACCTGGCTTTCCTTAAGGCGCAAAGATCTCGTCAGGTATACAAAATCCTTCCCTTTGATCTCCAAAGAGGCCTGGCCTTTGAATGTCTTGGGAAGGAGGTAGAGTCTCATAGCCTTGTCATCTGCTCTTTCTGTATTTCAGATTGTTGCTTCCGATGAGGTTCTGGTATCTGTCCAAAATCCTGTCCATCAGAGGTCCGTCCCAAGGAATGGGGATTGTGTCATAGGCATTCTTTCCCATTTCCTTCTTCTGCTCTTCAGAAAGGCCCAGGTATGTCTGAATTCCCTTTGCCACGTCCTCGCTTGTGTTCTGCGTTATCAGGCCGTTCTTCATGTCATCGATTATCTCTGAAGAACATGAGCCTGCGACAGTGAGAGACGGAGTATACTGTGCGGCAGCCTCTCGTACGACCATCGGGGCATTGTCATATGTTGACGGGAACACGAAAAGATCTCCGATGGAGTACAGTGCATCCAGGGCTCCTGTGTCTGTCAGGTGTCCTGTCAGAATCGAGCAATCTTCGATGTTATTCTTTTTGATAAGTTCCCTGATTCCGCCTTCATCCGGGCCCTGTCCGGCCATCACCAGCTGGAAGGAGACACCGTTTTTCTTCAGAAGGCCGCAGGCTTCTATTGTTGTCTTGAGGTTCTTTTTCCAGCTCAGCTGTCCTACAAAGAGAAGAATCGGTATATCACGTCTGATTTTGTATTTTTCTACAACCTCGGGAACTCGGGAGACATCCAGAACTCGCTTGTTGGTTCCGTTCGGCATGACCACGATATTTCCCTTGTATCCGTATTCTCTGAGAGTTTCTCCCGTTCCGTCGGAGACGGCCCAGACTTCGTCACACTTTGAGTAGAAGTCCGCAACCGCACGTGCACCCATCTTTGCAACAATCTTGATTCCTGTGGTCTGCAGGATGTCATCATAGAATTTGGTGTGGAAGGATCCTACGATGGGGATGTGCCATTTTTTAGCATAATGAAGGCCGCAGTTTCCTGAGAACACCGGTCCGTGAGTATGGATGATGTCCAGATTAAGCATCCTCATTCTCTGGGTGAAGTGAGGATCAAAGCGTTCGAATCCGATTCTCCAAGGCATTTTCTTGGAAAAGCTCATCGAAGTATAGTCTACTATCTCAAAAGGAAAGTTTCCCCTGAAGCCAGTGTTGTACATTGGTGCTATGACATATACCTCGTGGCCACGGGATACCATTGTTTCGGAATAGGCCTTCATCACACGGCCCACACCATCGATGACAGGGATGAAAGACTCCCCGAACTGTCCGATTTTCATTTTTCACTCCAAAAAAACTCAGAGAATAACTGAATTCCTGAGTGTAATCAGCATAATGACGATTCCACCAATAAAGAAAAAAGCAGTACCGATTACAGAGAAGGGGAACAGTCCGTCAAAGACTGTTGCGATGAAGTTCCCTGCAAGCAGAAGTACCATAGCTGTATGTTTAAGAGCTCCGACTTTCGTCGTCTCTGAGACTGCAAGAATAAGCTGGGACAACACTGCCAAAAAAGCGAGAATCGACAGTATTGAGAGAGGGGCCATGACATCCCAGAGCTTCGTGACTTCCTGGGTTGCCGGAATGATGTAAGTCAGAAAGGATACTGAGAACAGCCCAGCGAAAAACAATCTGAAGGCAGAACTGTGCTCGTTGACCTGATATTGAAGGGCATTTCCCAAAATGGAGAACTGTACCATGAGCTGAGATTCAATCAGGATACGGACTAGAAGTCTTGGAGGGATGAAGCTGCGTCCTGAGATTGTGGTGAAGTAGGCCAGAATGCTCAGCTCCGACACAGTCAGAAAGTACAGAAAGAAAATCACAAAGATGTTTCCCGGATTGATCTTTGACACGCTTGTCTTGTAATAGGCAAGCGTCATGAGAAGAATCACGGCAACGCGTATAACAGCAAAGATGAACGGATAGCTATCCGCCGTTGTTTCGACAATGGTCATGCCGAAGATGCAGATGCCCATCTCAACGGCGGTAATCAGTATCTGGATCAGAATGACTAAGACGCGCAGAAACTTGCTGTTCATCAGACGGTATCCTCTACTACGATGTCGCAGTCGGATTTCAGATGACAGGCAGTGAAGCTTGTTCCAAGTCCGGCAAGCAAGACATCAATCATAAGGGCAAGTCCGTTGAGAAGCGGAAGCAGTCCTATGAGGGAGAATTCCGTTCCTGAAAGGTTCAGATCAAGAAGTCCCAGTGCGAACGAAACTGTGAAAAGAACCTCATAGCCGGCATGAAGACAGGAAACGAAGCTTACCAAAGTGCAGGCAAAGGCAACGGTCACTGTCTGAAGGAAAGTCGGAAGACTTCCTGTAATACCGAAAATCAGGGCGCAGGTGCACATTGTGGAAACAAGGGCGCTTCCACCCTTTGTAAGAACGCTGTTAAGAGGCAGTGTCGTTGAGACAATGTTCTTCTGAATTCCGAGGTTCGTGCGGCAGTCTGTGTAAAGAGCGCTCTGGGAGAACAGATAGTTTACCGAGAAGAACGCGGCAACAGATGCTGAAATCAGCCTTGCAATCTGCCTGTAGGGATTTCTCTTGAAGCCTGTGGCCAAAGAGTAGATTAGCGGAATGGCTGCAAACAGGACAAACAGAGCCAATACGATGCACAGTGTCAGGAATCTGAACGAGTAGTGCACGGACCCGTCTTTGAAAATCGAGTAGAACCATGCCCCAGACAGGAAGAAAAGCCCTATCCAAAGGAATCTTGCAACCAGCCTTGCCAGACGGAACATCGCCTCACTGATTGAGTTCAGTGTTATGTATGCCGGCCTTATGACTTCTGTGGTGGGTCTTACTGCATAACCGAAGACCAGTGCGAGGAAGATGACCGGAATAAGGCAGTCTGCGGATTTGACGAAATTAAAGAAGGCGTTGACCGACAGCGGGTTTGCGGAAACCAGTTTGGCAGCGGTTGATGAATAAAGTCCCGATGTAATGACGGAGTACTGATCAGAAGCAGTCGGGGTCGTGGATGTGGTCGGGAATGAGGCAGGAAGGATCCTGAAAACCAGTGCTGCACAGATTGAAAGCAAAAGGGATGTCAGAATAGCCCAAAAGATGGTGGAAAGCCACACGAACGAGGTTCTTCCGCGCCTTCTTGAAAGGGATGCCGTTCCGGATGCCATTGTGAAGAAGGCAAGCGGGAAAACGATGAAAGCTCCCAGCTTCATGACAACATCTGCCATGAAGTTCATGGAAGAGACAAAGAACAGACTGTCTCTGAATGTGAGTTCAAAAGCAAGTCCCATGGCAGCTGCTGCCAGATAGGTCAACCATGTCTTCATATTGTGAAATTATATTTCTTATATCTGCGTATGTCTAGTAAACCGTCAATCGGCCAGAAGGTTGTCCAGTTTGTACTGTGCTGCAGAACCCTTTTTGAGCCATGTGCTGATTTCCTTGCAAAGCTGCTTTTCCTGCTTGGAAGTCAGAGCTTCCTTGGCATGGATTGCCTTTGAAAGGTATGTCAGATACATGCACTCCTGGAAGGATTCTCCTCTGAACCAGCGCACTCCCTGATATTCGTTTCTTCCGATCAGATCCAAGAATACTCTGTTTTCCAGAAGCTCTCGGATACTTTCTTCCCTTGTCGTTGCGATTATCGAGCACATAAGGACTGTTGTCTTGGAAACTCCGAAGAAACGGTCCAGCTGAAGAATCTGGGCCACCTTCACAGCCTCTTCAAGGCTTGTTGATGAGCTGACAAACGGCAGAATCAAAAAGCAGGATGCAAAGACGCACAGAAGATCCTGGTCCATGATGGTGTTGGCGTTTGCAATAACATCCTTCTTACAGACCGCTTCAAGCTTTTTCAGAAGCTCCAGAACTGTCTGCGGCTTCATCATGTGCATGTTCAATCCGACTTTCTCGAACAGCGGGTCAAACTCTTCCATGTAGGTGTAGCAGGAACCCAGAGCCTGCATGAGGTTTCTGATGTTGATGCTGTTTCCCTTGCCCTGAAGGATGGCCTTCAGATCCTTGTAGAACTTCTGACCCTTAATCGGTTCGACAGTCTCAAAGAACGGCTGTAGATAAAGGATTCTGATTTCGTTCTCTATGTCTGAGATTCCGTGTCCCTGATACTTTTCATAGAGCCTCTCATAGACGCCATCGATGTCCTCAACCTCGTAGATATTGGTGAAAACTTTGGTCTCATAGCCGTTAAAGGATATCTTCATGCCTTCTTCAAACAGCTTGGCAGACGGATAGAGATAGGTCTTTCCGTTGTTGAAGTTCCTGTAGATGAGGAATCTCCTTACGCCACGTCTGAGTCTGAGGCTCTGGGCAAGTGAGACGACTTCTGTCCTGCGTTCTCCATTCTCTTTGATGAGCTTGGGAGCAGAGAGGTTTATCCAGCCTTCGACGCGCTCGTACTGGTTGTTGTAAAGGACCATGGCCATCTGGTTGTCATCACCGTTGGTGTAGGCATAGACGGATTCAAGCACGTTGCCGTATGAATCGTAGGCATCAAACAACTGGAAGTATCTGGATTCTGAGAACAGCCAGCGCATCTTGAGAAGCGGGAAGATTCTTCTTCTGTGCTCCTCGATGAGGCCCTCGTTGGGCTTTTCGTCCCAGTAGGCTCTTTGGTATTCCATTCCGTATTTTTCCCTGAAGCCCTGAATCTGGCCGTGTCCGAACATCGGAAGGCCCGGCAGCGTTGAAAGCAGGGTACAGACTCCGAAGTACTTGTCTCCGTCGCCGAACTGGGCAATGGCTGTCTCTTCATCGGGGTTGTTCATGAAGTTGACATAGCGTTTGAGGATGTCCGGATCGTACTGCAGCGTTGCCTTTATCATGTCGCGGTACTTCTTGTTGTCCTCGTTCTTCATCATGTGCATGAAGGCGCTGTTGTAGACCCTGTGCATTCCCAACGTTCTTACAAAGTAGCTTTCCATCATCCAGAAGGCCTCGGCAAGAAGCAGCGTGTCGGGAAGTTCTCTCTGGATTCTGTCTACGACCTCTCTCCAGAACTCAATCGGAATGCGTCTGTTGAATTCCTGATCCGACATTCCGTATGTGGTTCTTCCTGCAATGTCTCCGCCTGAGCCCGGTCTTGGGTACCAGAGTCTCTGGATGTGTTTTTTGGCAAGAGTCATGGCTGCATCGAATCTGATTACCGGGAAGTTGCGGGCAACGGCCATAATCTGCTGGATTACAGCCTCCCTGGTCTCAGGATTCAGATAATCAAGCTGTGCTGTGTCATTCCACGGCATGGATGTTCCGTCGTTTCCGTGGAAGATATACGAGACCTGACCGTTTCTTCTGTCTATTCTCTGGAAAGTGACGGCAGCGTCGGTTCTGTTGTAGTAGTGGTCCTCGATTCTGACCTCGAAATCGGGATCGTCGGAGAGGTTGGGGCCGTTGAAGGTATAGGACGGGAACGGGGGATAGGACTGCTGGACAAAGTAGTTCGGATGCCATTTCATCCAGTCGCTGTCAAGGCCGGTGTGGTTCGGGACCATGTCGCTTGCAAGCCTGATTCCGCGTGCCCAGCATCTGCCTTTGAGGTTGAAAAGTGCGTCCCATCCGCCGATTCTTGGGGAAATCTCATAACCTTTAAGCGAGTAGGCCGATGATTCTGCATCGGGGTTTCCGCAGAGGTTCTTTATGCGCTTTGAAGCCGGGCTTCTTTCCCAAAGACCTATCAGCCACAGGGCCGTGAAGCCCGAGTTCTTAAGATCATCCAGCTCTTCATCGGGGATCTGGTCCAGACGGTGGATATCCCGCTGATACTTTTTGGAAAGCTGGTCCAGCCAGACCAGGGTGCTTTTTGCCATCATGATGACGTTGGGCATCCAGTTGCGGTCGGGAGTGAAGGACTCTATGTCGTCATTGAAAGATGAGTAGTCCGGAATGTCTATCGGACCCGGACCCTGGAAGCGGGGTTTTTCCTCTTCCTGCATGTAGTCACGGCTCTTGAGAAGAAGCGTCTTCAGATCATCAGGAAGCAGGGAGTCCCAGTGCTCCAGAATGTATGAAATCTGCTTTGCAAGAGAATCCGGAAAGAGTCTTGCAGGGAGGGTCAGGAAAGAAAACAGATCATCCTCGGTTGACTCCGAAAAGGATGTTCCTTTCAGATAGCTTCCCATCAGGGCTGTCAGAGCCTGTGTTCCTGCGGGGAAGTTCATCTTTCTCTGATCAAGCATGTCGCCTGTTGCTGCCAGAAGGGCGGGGTTTGCCTGAAGAACCTGGTGGACGAAGAATGCACGCACAGTCTCCACTTCCTTCAGGACTGAAGGATCTTTGAGCATGGTGGGGAACTTCTTGTCGTAGAAGGTGAGAACTTCCTTTGTCTCCTTGTTCTTCTCTGCAAGGACTGCGATTCTTGAGAACGGGTCGGCATCGCCGCCTCTGAGGAAGGTGGAGATCACCATCTGATAAATCAGATGAAGGACCGCCGTGGTGTAGACCTTGCCGGCTGCAAGGGGATGCTCGTGGCTGTTGTTGTAAGCAAGCGACACCTCCTGGGCCTGTCTGTACATATGGTCGGCCTTGTCCGAAGTCTCGAACATCGGCTTTGTGTATGTCATCTCCTGGCGGCTGTTTTCTGAAATTCTGAAATCCCTGTTCTTCATGTGTTCTCCAAAATCAAAGTCCCATCATGTCCTTAAGCTTTCCGGCAGCCTCGTCCATGACTCTGTCCAGAGAGCTTTCCTCCGTGGGAGAGAAGCGCCCCAGAACATAGTCCGAGACCTGGATGACGGCAGGGGGTCTTCCGACTCCGATGCGAAGCCGGCGGAAGGCATCTGTTCCCAGATGCTGTTTTACGGATCTGAGTCCGTTATGTCCTCCCAATCCCCCTCCGCTCTGGAGCCTGACTTCCCCGAACGGAAGCTCTATGTCGTCATGAACCACCACAACATCGCCTGCTTTGATGTTGAAGAAGCGGCACGCCTCCTGGACGGAGATTCCGCTTTCATTCATGAATGTCTGCGGCTTCAGAAGCACGGCATCCTGCCTTTTTGCAAAAAGACCATGGAATTTGCTCTGCCAGTTGTCCAGCTGCGGAAGAGCCTGAGTCAAACGGTCGCAGACCATCCAACCGCAGTTGTGACGGGTCTGCCTGTATAAAGGCCCGGGATTCCCCAGAAAGACAAACAAGTAAGGCATACTTAGAATAATAAAGCCCATTTCCCCTCAAATCAAGGAAAGTTGACAAGAGAAGAAGCTATGGTGACAATTGTCGTATGGCAACAGCACGTTCTTATTCAAAGTGTGCACTGGTAATCGGTGTTCTTTCCACAGCCGAAGAAAGGCGAGCCGAGCTTCTCTCTGTCCTGGAAAAGAACTTCGGGCCCATTGAAATGCAAAGCCCCAGCATGGATTTTTCCTTCACCGACTACTATGACGGCGAGATGGGAGGCAGGCCCAAGAGGTATCTTCTTCTATTCAGCCGCCTTGTTGATCCGTCGGATCTTGCCAACATCAAAATCCGCACCAACGAGCTGGAAAAGCTTTTTGCCACAGAAGAGGGGAAGCGGCACATCAATCTGGATCCTGGCGTCCTTTCGCTTTCCTCGTTCATTCTTGCAACCTGTAAAGACCGTTCCCATCGCATTCCTCTTCACGACGGAATCTACGGCGAGACGACTTTAATCTACAAGGACCATGACTTTCAGAGTCTTCCGTGGACCTATGCGGACTACAGAAGTGATGAAATCCGTAGTCTCCTGAGGGCCTTCAGGGACATCTACAAGAAGAAAAGCGCAGAAAAATAAAGTTTTTTTCTCAAAAAGTCGAATATTTTCGACAAAAAAACTGTATATAGGGGCATGAAACGAAAAACATTCTTACTTGCTCTTGCTGCCACTGTGTCCTTGGCCCTTCTTCTTTCCTGTTCCCATCTTCCAATGAAAAGGAAAGTCCGCCTTACCATCCCCAAACATCCCTGGGAAAGCATCACGGGGAAAAAGATGTGGTATACGCTGAAGTGGACGGACAAAGACGGGCTAAAGAGCCTGCATGTCAATCAGGACCAAAGGTCCGTCACCATCGAAGTCGAAACAGGCCGTACCGTTTTGGCCGTAGCCTATCCTTTGGGGGATTTAAGTCCATACGGGGCGGCTTTGTCTCCTGATGATACAAGAACCGATTTGGTTCTGACTCAGGAGGAAGGCTATCTTGTAAGCCTTCTTTCGGACTTGGATCCGGACATGACAGCACAGCTTAACTATGGCCTGATTTTGGATACTATACGTGAAAAAACAGATGATATCAGGAAAATAGATGATGTTTCGCTATTAAGAGACATTCAGAACGCAGACCTGACAGAAAGCTCTTTCAAGGTCTGCGAGGCATTTGACGTGGGTCCGTTCGCGCTTTCAAACGGCATCTGGGAGAGCGAGTTTCTGAAAGACCCGGGCCTTGTTGTACAGGACAGCATGGCCGGTCAGATCCGCCTTCCGGCCGGGGTTTTCCGTTATCTGAATGCCGAGGATAATATGGTTCTGGTTCTGATAGTGGACAGGGAAGGAAACTTCTACAGTTACCTCAAAGGCTCACAGCTTTAGAAGCTGACCTTTGCGGATAATGTCATTCCCATTCCGTCTTTTGTCTTTGTCGGAAGAAGTGCTACGGCTGTTTCGTTATACCCGATTGCGTCCTTCAGCTTTGCGTTGTAGTTCTTGGAATATGTGAACGGTCGGATTGCCTGATAGACTCTCAGTCCCAAAGCTCCGATCAGCGCCACCTTGGCCAATGTCATGTCGTCACTTACTCCGCCCTTGCCTGTGATTCCGTTGATGAAGTTGTCCCAACCGTTCTTGAAGATGTTGTAGGCAACAAGGCCGAGGCACAAGGTGTCACCTGCAAGGAAGATGATTCCATGGGTTGTATCCTTCTGGCTGAAGGAGCCGCTTCCGAAGCCAAGGAAGGTGTTTTCAAGGAACGGGAAGACGACATCTACTTTTTTCCAGGTGTAGATCGATTTCTTCTGCTGCTCTGTCAGCTGGGGAGAAAGCTCCTTGATTTTTGCGACATTCTGGTCTGAAAGACCCTGGCTGATGTACTTGTTGACGTCTTTGTAGGCATCTGCGAAGGCACACGCTGCGCAGACAAGTAAAATTAGCGAGATAATAAGCAATTTTTTCTTCATAAGTTGTTCTCCGATTGGGTTTTCCTACATAATCGTAACAGAGGCAGAGGTGGAAAGCAAGCAAGACATTTTACAAAAAAAGGAGGCCCGAAGGCCTCCTCTGTTATTACAGATTCAATCTGCTTATTTTACAACAAAGCTGACAAGTTTGCCCGGAACGACAATGTCCTTTACAATGGTCGCTCCCTCAAGGTACTTTTTCACATTCTCATTGGCCTTGGCCGCTGCGATGATCTCTTCCTTGGAGGCATCCTTGCTCATCATTAGCTTTGCTCTGACCTTTCCGTTGATCTGGCAGACAATCTGAACCTCTGAATCCACGGTAAGCTCCTCTTTGTACTTCGGCCAGCTTACATTGGCAACAGACGGCTTGTGGCCTGCCTTAGCCCAGAGCTCCTCGGCAAGATGCGGGGCATACGGTGAAAGCATCAGAATCATCGGCTCCCAGGCTTCACGCGGAAGGCTTTCCAGCTTTGAAAGGTCGTTGATGTAGACCATCATCTGGCTGATTGCCGTGTTGAAGTTAAGTGTCGCAGTATCCTCGGTGACCTTCTTGATTGTCTTGTTAAGGCTTCTGAGGATTTCAATCGGAGCTTTATCCTCTGTAAGAGGCTTTTCGTCGGCAAGGCGCCAGAGTCTGTCGATGAAGCGCCAGACACCTGCGATTCCTGTTGTTGACCAGGGCTTTGAGACCTGAAGAGGACCCATGAACATCTCATACATTCTCATGGTGTCTGCTCCGTACTGGGCAATGACCTCATCGGGGTTTATGACGTTTTTAAGGCTCTTGGACATCTTTGCGACGACCCTCTCAAGAACCTCTCCGCTTTCCTTGTCCACAAAGACTCCCGGCTCCTTTTCCACAACCTGGTCTGCAGGAACAAGGGACTTGTTCGGCTTCTGGTAGGCAAATGATGTGATCATGCCCTGGTTGACCAGTCTTGCAAACGGCTCAGGTGTTGAGACAAGTCCAAGATCATAAAGGACCTTGTGCCAGAATCTTGCATAAAGAAGGTGCAAGACGGCGTGCTCGGTTCCTCCGATGTAGAGGTTGACCGGCATCCAGTACTTTTCCTTGTCCGGGTCCACGAAGACCTTTTCGTTCTTCGGGTCGATGTATCTGAGGTAGTACCAGCAGGAACCTCCCCACTGAGGCATTGTGTTTGTCTCGCGCTTTGCATCAGATCCGCACTTGGGACACTTGCAGTTTACCCAGCTGTCGATGTTGGCAAGAGGGCTCTCTCCTGTTCCTGAGGGCTGATAGCTCTTGACCTCGGGCAATGTGAGAGGAAGCTCTTTCTCAGGAACAAGGACTGTTCCGCAATGAGGACAGTGGATGAGGGGAATCGGTTCTCCCCAGTATCTCTGGCGGCTGAAGATCCAGTCACGGAGCTTGAAGTTGACCATCTTGTGTCCGATCTTGCGCTCTTCTCTTCTCAATGGCATCGGCCTTGTTGAGTCCGTCCAAAAATCCGCTGTTGACATGCACTCCGTCCTCGGTCCAGGCCTGCTTCTGGACATCGACCTCGGATTTGAGGACCTCTATGATTGGAAGGTTGAACTTCTTGGCAAAGTCCCAGTCACGGGTATCGTGTGCGGGAACGGCCATGATGGCACCTGTTCCGTAGGAGATCAGTACATAGTCTGCAATCCAGATCGGAATCTCCTTACCGTTGACGGGGTTGATGGCATAGCTTCCGGAGAAGACGCCTGTTTTTTCCTTTGCAAGGTCCGTTCTGTCAAGGTCGCTCTTTTTGGCAGCCTGTGAGATGTAGTCCTTTACGGCCTTCTCGTTGTCCTTTGTGGTGAGCTTTCCGACAAGCGGATGCTCCGGGGAGATGACCATGTATGTGGCGCCGAACAGGGTGTCGCATCTGGTTGTGAAGACCTCGAGCTTTCCGTCCGGGTCGTTCTCAAGTCCTTTGACCTGGAAAAGAACGGATGCGCCTTCGGATTTTCCGATCCAGTTGCGCTGCATGAGCTTTACGGATTCGGGCCAGTCCACAAGGTCCAGATCGTCCAGAAGTCTCTGGGCGTAGGCTGTGATTTTCAGAACCCACTGGCGGATATTCTTTTTCTCGACCTGAGCTCCGCAGCGGTCGCACTTTCCTTCCTTGACCTCTTCGTTGGCAAGTCCTGTCTTGCAGTGCGGGCACCAGTTGATCGGAGCCTGGCTTTCATAGGCAAGGCCCTTCTCGTAGAGCTTCTCGAAGATCCACTGTGTCCAGTGATAGTACTTGGGGTCGCATGTGGAAATCTCTCTGTCCCAGTCGTAGCAGAATCCCAGGCTCTTGATCTGGCGGCGGAAGGTGTTGATGTTCTTTTCCGTCGTGATTGCAGGATGGGTTCCTGTCTGAATGGCATAGTTTTCCGCAGGAAGACCGAAAGAGTCGAATCCCATCGGATGAAGGACGTTGAAACCGTTCATTCTGAGATATCTGCAGTAGATGTCGGTTGCCGTATAGCCTTCGGGATGTCCTACATGAAGGCCTGCTCCTGACGGATAGGGGAACATGTCAAGGACGTAGGCCCTCTTCTCCTTGGGGAAGGAGGGGTCTTCTGTGACTGCAAAGGTCTTGTTCTCTGCCCAGTACTTCTGCCATTTAGGCTCTGTTTCGCTGAAAGGATAACTGCTCATGGTTGAATATATTATTTAGATTGCCATTTTGCGTCAATTGAAGGGCTCTTTTTGGTGTTGTGGTTTGCCCTTGTCAGGTATATTCTTTTCATATGTTGCTCAGGCAGTACGCAGTTCTCTTTTTCTACATCCTTGACATCTCTTTCTGTCTGATTTCAATCAAGCAGAAAAACTCAAGACTCTATGCACTGACAAAGCCCTTTCTGATGCCGCTTCTTTGCACCGTCTATTTTCTTTTCCTGCCGCAGGGAGTCAGGGACCGCTGGTATCAGACCTTTGTGCTGTTTGCGCTTTCTTTCCACTGCCTTGGTGATGTTTTTCTTCTTTTTCCCAGAAACAAGAGCCGACATATGTTCTACCTTGGGATGCTGTGCTTCTTCATCGGGCATATCTTTTACACCCTGTGGTTTGTCAATGCCGATGTGGGACACTCGAAAAAGGGCGTGGTTCTGACTGTGATCTTGTGCCTTATTCTGGAGTACGGGCTTTTCAGACAGCTTGTTTTAGGGCCTCGTAAGTACGCACCGATTCTTGTACCGTATTCATTCGGCCTTTGCGCCATGGCCGCTGCCATTGCCTCCACTGCGGGAAACGGGTCTCCCGTCTATGCCACGCTGATAAGTTTTCTAGGTGTTGCCCTGTTTTACTTTTCCGATTTCTGCATCATGAGGAGAATGGTGCGCCTTCCGCTTTTCGGCCAGATGACGGTGATGACCACCTACATTGCGGGCCAGAGTATGATTATTCTGGGAATGCTCCTGATGCAGATGTGAAAAACGCTACATCTGTGGTGAATCTTGAGAACTATTAACTACACATAGTTCATTTATTTTTGTTATAATGTCAGCCGTTATGGCAGAAATGAAATCCATTTACAATGAAAGCTCGATAAAAACCATGTCCCCGCTGGAGCATATCAGGCTCAGACCAGGTATGTACATCGGACGCCTTGGAAACGGTACCCATGTAGATGACGGAATCTACGTCCTGATGAAGGAAGTCATAGACAACAGCATTGATGAATTCATCATGGGAGCCGGAAACAGAATCACCATCAGGCTTGAGGACAAGAAGGTAAGTGTCCGCGACCACGGCCGAGGAATTCCCCTTGGAAAGGTCATTGACTGTGTCTCTGAAATAAACACAGGTGCAAAGTACAACGACGATGTCTTCCAGTTCAGCGTCGGTCTGAACGGAGTAGGTACCAAGGCCGTAAACGCCTTAAGCTCATGGTTCCACGTAAAATCCTTCAGAGACGGAAAATTCTTCGAGGCTTTTTTCAAAAAGGGCATTCTGACATCCCAGAACGAGGGCAGCACTGACGAGCCCAACGGAACTCTTACCGAGTTCATCCCCGATGAGGAAGTTTTCGGCTCCTATTCTTTCAATGATGATTTCATCACCCAGAGGCTGAACAACTACTGCTACCTGAACACAGGCCTTACTCTGGACTATAACAAGCGCATCTTCAAGAGCCAGCACGGTCTTCTGGATCTTCTTGAAAAGGAAGTTCAGGACAACGGTATCTATGACATCATCCACTACCGTGGAAAAATGATTGAGTTTGCCTTCACCCACACCCGTGAGTTCAGCGGCGAGACTTATTTCTCATACGTCAACGGACAGTATACAAGCGACGGAGGAACCCATCAGGCCGCATTCAAGGAAGGAATCCTTGCAGGCGTCAAGGAGTTCTTCAAAAAGTCCACCTGGGCACCTCAGGATGTCAGAGAGGGCATTGTCGGAGCCATAGCAATCAAGGTTCAGACCCCTGTGTTTGAAAGCCAGACAAAGAATAAGCTTGGCAACACAGAAGTCAGGATGCCGATCATCAACGAGGTCAAAGAGGCCATAATAGATCATCTTCACAAAAACAGTGATGTGGCGCAGCTTCTGAACCAGAAGATTCTGACCAACGAAAACATCAGAAAGAAGCTTTCCGAGGTAAAGAAGATTGCCAAGGAAAACGCCAAGAAGATTTCAATCAACATCCCCAAGCTCAAGGACTGCAAGTTCCACCTTGGCCAGACAGGACCTCATGCCGATATGGGAGAAAGGTCCATGATCTTCCTGACCGAGGGAGATTCTGCTTCGGGTACACTCAACACGGCGCGCGATGTAATGACACAGGCTGTATTCAGCCTCAGGGGAAAGCCCTTGAACACAAACGGCATGGCCATGACGGAGATGTACAAGAACGCCGAGCTTTACAATGTCATGGCGGCCTTGGGAATAGAGAACGGAATAGAAGGGCTCAGGTACTCCAAGGTCATATTCGCAACAGATGCCGATATTGACGGCTATCATATCAGAATTCTTCTTCTGACTTACTTCCTAAGCTATTTTGAGGATCTGATTCATGCCGGCCGTGTCTGGATTCTGGACACCCCGCTTTTCAGGGTAAGAAACAAGAGCGTCACGACGTACTGCTACTCCGAAGAGGAGCGCGACAACATGATGAAGCAGATCCGCGGCTCCGAGGTCACCAGATTCAAAGGCCTTGGAGAAATATCGGCCAAGGAGTTCGGACAGTTCATCGGAGAAGACATGCGCCTGATTCCCGTGACAATAGACAGCCTTGCCGATGCGCGCAGGGCCATGAACTTCTACATGGGAAACAATACCCCGGAGCGCCGGGATTTCATCATGGAAAATCTGGTGTGAGGAGGCAGTAGATGGCAAACGCAAAGGATCTGTTCAGACAGAACTTCATTGAATACGCCTCCTATGTCATCAAAGACAGGGCTATTCCGGATATCGAGGACGGCCTGAAGCCGGTTCAGAGACGAATCCTGCATACGATGATCGAGATGGACGACGGACGCTTCAACAAAGTTGCGAACGTCGTGGGTTCAACCATGCACTACCACCCGCACGGCGACCAGTCCATCTACACCGCACTTGTGAACCTTGCCAACTGCGACCTGTTCATAGACAAGCAGGGAAACTACGGAAACTTCATGACAGGAGACGGTCCTGCCGCAGCCAGATACATCGAGTGCCGCCTGCTTCCGTTTGCAAAGAAGGTTCTGTACAACCCTGAGATCACCGAGTATGTCGAGTCCTATGACGGCAGAAACAAGGAGCCTGTAGTATTTCCGGCAAAGATTCCCGTAGTCCTGATTCAGGGAACAGAGGGTATTGCCGTAGGAATGTCCACGAAGATTCTTCCCCACAACGCACTTGAGGTCATTGATGCTCAGATTGCGGCCATCAAGGGCGAGGACTTTACGCTTTACCCGGACTTCCCGGGCGGCGGAATCATGGACGTTTCAAACTACGAGGACGGCCTTGGATCTGTAGCTGTCAGAGCAAAGCTCGACACCTCAAACGCCAAGAAGATCATCATCGAGGAGCTTCCCTTCGGAGTGGACAGCGAGAAGATGATCGAGTCCATCGAGAAGGCCATAAAGAAGGGTCGCCTGAAGATTCAGAGCGTAAGCGACTTCACGGCCGATACGGTCAACATCGAAATATCCCTGGCCAAGGGAACCTATACAAAGGACATAGTCGATGCCCTTTATGCCTACACAGACTGCGAGCAGAAGATTTCGGTCAACTGCCTTGTCATCAAGGACAAGCTTCCGCATGTCTGTACTGTAAGCGATGTCATAAGATACCATGCGGACCACATCCTTGAGGTCTCCAAGAAGGAGCTTGAGGTTCAGCGCGGGCATCTGTTCGACAGGCTGCACACAAGAACTCTCGAACGGATCTTCATTGAAGAGCGCATCTACAAGAGAATAGAGCAGAAGAGGACCCAGGACGCCGTTGTCAACGCAGTCAGAACAGGTTTTGAGCCATATAAGGATCAGCTTGTCAGAGACATCTCAGACGATGACATTGACCACCTGCTCAAAATCCCAATCCGCAGAATCTCCCTGTTTGACATAGAGAAGAACAAGGAAGAGATTGACCAGATCAATGCCGACCTTAAGCAGGTGGATTATGATCTGTGCCATCTGGACGAGTATTCAATCAGAACTCTCAAGAACATCAGAGCCGACCTTGAGAACGACGAGCACAAGAGAAAGACCGTTATCTCTGATTTCAACATGGTAGATGTAAGGGATGTTGCAAAGAGGGACCTTGATCTGCGCTACGACGGTCTTACAGGATATCTCGGAACCAATGTGAAGTCCGGAAATCCGCTGATGAAGGTCTCTGAGTTCGACAAGATTCTCATAGTCCAGAAAGACGGAACCTACTACTGCACCAATGTCTCAGACAGGATGTTCGTAGGAAAGGATATTGCATATTGCGGCCTTGCCGACAAGGAAGTTCTTGAGAACACGGTCTTCACCGTTCTGTATCTGGACAAGAAGACACGCGTCACCTACATCAAGCGCTGCAAGCTCAGCGGCTTTATCATGAACAAGCCGTACGCACTTCTTCCGGATCCTGCCAACAATTCGATGAAGAAGCTGTCCGTTCTTCCGAACGCAGAGGTCACTGTCACATACAAGAGCCCGTCCAGAGTCAAGGAATCCACATTCCTTTTCTCCGACTTCCTAATCAAGGGAGCAAAGGCAGGAGGAGTGACAGTTTCCAAGAAGGAGATTGCCTCCATCAGAATCAAGCCCTGCAAGCTTGTTGAGGAGAACGTCAGGACTGCAACAGAAAGCCTGAGTGAAGTAGAGGACGAAGAGCCCGTAGAGCAGACAGCAGAGCCGCAGGAGACTCCTGTCAGCGAGAGCGCACCCGAGTCCAAGAGCGTCAAAAAGCAGACCGATGACGAGATGCCGGGGTTGTTTGATGATATCGATAACTGATTTTGAGAAGAGGGTCCTTTACGAGGACAACCACATCATCATAGTGAACAAGAACCCCGGCGAAATCGTCCAGGCGGACAAGACCGGGGACAGCACTCTGATGGATACGGTCAAAGCCTACCTCAAGGAAAAATATCAAAAGCCCGGAAATGTCTTTCTTGGGCTGCCTCACAGGCTGGACCGACCCACAAGCGGCATTGTGGTTCTTGCCAAGACTGACAAGGCCTTAAGCCGGCTGAACGATATGTTCAGAACAGGCAAGGTGGACAAAATCTACTGGGCTGTGACGGACAGGCCTCTGCCAGAAGAAAAAGGTACCCTCGTTCATTATCTTTATAGAGATGCACAAAAGAACAAAAGCTTTGCCTATCCAAGCCCCCGCGTCAGAGGCCACAGGGAATCGGAACTTCAGGAGGCCAGGCTTGAGTACGAGACCCTGGCAAGGTCCGACAGATATACATTATTGAAAATAAGGCTTCTGACAGGACGCCATCATCAGATTCGCGCCCAGCTTGCGGCCTGCAATGTACACATCAAGGGAGACCTGAAATACGGCTTTCCCAGATCCAATCCTGACGGGGGAATCTGCCTGCATTCCAGAGAGGTTTCCTTTGTCCATCCTGTAAGCGGAAAAGACATTTGCGTCACAGCCCCTCTGCCCAGTGACAGAATCTGGACATTCTTTTCCCTCTGATTTACGGTTTTGGCAATTTTTAATCCTCGAATTGATGTATTCTCAAAGTTGACTTATGGCAAAACAGAGTTATACTGAAAAAGCAATTGGAGGCAAAAATGTATAAACTTGATGAGTTTATGGCAGAACTTGAAAGAAAGAATCCCGCGCAGCCGGAGTTTATTCAGGCAGCCAGAGAAGTCATTTCTTCAGTTATCGATGTTGTTAATTCTAACCCGCTTTACCTCAAGAACAAAATCCTGGACAGAATCGTAGAACCAGAGAGAATCATCCAGTTCAGAGTCGAGTGGGAAGATGACAACCATGAGATTCAGGTCAACAGAGGATGGCGTGTTCAGTACAACAGTGCAATCGGTCCTTACAAGGGCGGTTTGCGTTTCCACGCCAATGTCACACTCGGCACACTGAAGTTCCTCGGCTTCGAGCAGATCTTCAAGAACTCCCTCACCACACTGCCGATGGGCGGCGGAAAGGGAGGCTCGGATTTCTCACCAAGAGGAAAGTCTGATGCAGAAATCATGAGATTCTGCCGTGCTTTCATGACAGAGCTTGAGAAGTACATCGGTCCTGATACAGATGTCCCGGCCGGAGACCTCGGAGTAGGCGGAAGAGAAATCGGATACCTCTACGGAACATACAGAAAGATCCGCAACGAGAACACCGGCGTCCTCACAGGAAAAGGATGGGGATGGGGCGGAAGCCGTGTCAGACCAGAGGCAACAGGTTACGGAACAATGTATTTCGCAAACGAAATGCTCAAGGAAAACAACGACACCTTCGCAGGCAAGAGAGTAGCAATCTCCGGCTTCGGTAACGTCGCATGGGGCGCAGTCACAAAGGCAACCCAGCTCGGTGCCAAGGTCGTCACACTCTCAGGCCCTGACGGATACATCCTCGATGAGAACGGAGTCAACACTCCCGAGAAGATTGCCTACATGCTCGAGCTCAGAGCATCCAACATGGATGTCATTGAGCCGTACGCAAAGAAGTTCGGTGCAAAGTTCGTCAAGGGCAAGAAGCCTTGGGAAGTCCCAGTCGACATGGCATTCCCCTGTGCTCTTCAGAACGAGCTCAACGGCGATGATGCAAAGCTCCTTATCAAGAACGGCGTCAAGTATGTCATCGAGACATCCAACATGGGATGCACCCCAGAGGCAATCGAAGCCTTCCAGGCAGCCCGTATCCCGTTCGCACCCGGCAAAGCAGCCAACGCCGGTGGAGTCGCAGTCTCCGGTCTTGAGATGTCCCAGAACGCAGAGCACTACTTCTGGACAGCCGAAGAAGTCGACCAGAAGCTTCACGTTATCATGAAAGACATCCACGACAACTGCGTCAAAGAAGGCAAGTGCCCGGATGGCTACATCGACTACGTGAAGGGTGCTAATATTGCGGGCTTTAAAAAGGTTGCCGACGCCATGTGCCAGCAAGGCTTCTAAAACGCAATTTCATCCGCGATTTCTGCGGCTTCATCTCAGCGCCTACCACCGAGGTATGTCGCTTCGATGCGCCGCAGCCTCGCGGCGAACTAGCGTTTTAGCGGGAATGGTCGTTGCGCTCAGGCCGTGCCGCACGCACTGTCCTTCGCTTGCGTCCTAGAAAACCCCTCGTCTATTTGAATTACTTTGGCGCTTCGATGCGCCGCAGCCTCGCGGCGAACTAGCGTTTTATTTATTGAAAACATTCATATTGATTTGACAGACAGCTGTGCAGGAAACTGTGCAGCTGTTTTTTTTCTACGATTTGCAGAGTTTTGCAAGATTTCCAAGATTTGCAAGATTTCCAAGATTTCCAAGCTTTGCAAGATTTGCACGATTTGCAAGATTTGCTTAATATGTTACCCAACGGAGGGCTGATGCACTACGAGCTTGATGAAACCTGGAAACCTTTCTCCTCTCTGATGCTGAAGCATATTTATAATATTCTTCTCATCTGTTCCGAATATGACCGCTTCATGCTTGAGGAAGACGGACGAGTGGAGGAGGCTCTTTACAAGGAGTATACCTCATTGGGACTTTCCAACCCTCCGAAGATAACGCATGTCAGCAGCGAGCAGGAGGCTCTGTCTCTTCTTAGAAGCCTCAATTTTGATCTTGTAATCTCAATGCTTGATTTGGGAACAGACCGTGTGGAGGTACTTGCCCAGCAGGTCAAAGCCATTAACCCCGAACTGCCGTTCATAGCTCTTTCCCCGTCTCCCGACCACAGGAAGGCAAAGGTCCTTAAAGGCGAGGACTGCCCGTTCATTGACTATATGTTCTACTGGCTCGGAGACCCCTCTGTGTTCCTTGCAATGACAAAGCTTGTAGAGGACCGCATGAATGTGGATCACGACACAGATGAAGCCGATGTCCAGGTCATAATCTTTGTAGAAGATTCCGTGCGTTTCATCTCTTCATATCTGCCTCAGATGTATATGCTTCTGATCGAGCAGAACAGAGCATCGATCCGCGAGGCACTGAACGAGTGGGGCACAAAGCTCAGAATGCGCGGCCGTCCGAAAATTCTTCTTGCCAAAACCTATGATCAGGCCATGGGACTTTACTACAAGTACAGACAGAACGTTCTGGGAGTAATCACAGATCTTACATTCGATTCCCCCTGGGGCCGCAATCTTGCCGGAGCCCATATCATAGAGGAAGTTCAGAAGGACAACCCCGAGTGCCCGATTCTGCTTCAATCCACAAGCAGGGAAGAGGCGGGCGAAGTTGCAAAAAAGTACGGAACGGACTTTATCTGGAAGCTGTCTCCGGACAGACACATGGACCTTGCGGAGCACTTTAAGACAAGATATGACTTCGGTCCGTTTGTCTTCAAAGACCCCGCTACAGGAGCTGTTCTTGCAACCGTCTCAAGGATGAAGGAGCTTCAGGAAACGCTGAAGATCGTTCCGATCGAGTCCTTCATCTACCACACAAGGAAAAACGATTTCTCAAGATGGCTCAGAGCCCAGTCCCTCTATCAGCTTGCAGCCAAGATAAAGCCAATCACGCTGAAAAGAGATGCCTCCAATGCAGAAGAGACGCGCGAGCTTATCTACAAGACAATCAAAGAATACAGAAAGGAACGCACCAGAGGAACAATAGCCCAGTTCAACAGGGAAAACTATGATGAGACGCTGTTCTTCTCAAGAATAGGCGATGGTTCTCTTGGCGGAAAGGGCCGAGGCCTTGCCTTCATTGCATTGGAGATGAAGGCTGCAGGCATCAGAAAGAAATATGACGGAATAAGAGTCTCGATTCCAAGGACCGTTGTAATCTCCACGGAGGTTTTTGACCAGTTCATGGAATACAACCACTTCTGGCCGGGAGACTTCATGCAAAAGTCGGACGACGAGATTCTTACGACCTTCATCGAAGGAAAGCTTCCCCAGGACTTTGCACTGGATCTTGCGCGCATTGCCGAGGTCATGACAGTTCCCATTTCAGTTCGTTCTTCCTCGCTTTTGGAAGACAGCCATTTCCAGCCGTTTGCTGGCGTCTACCAGACCTGCATGATTCCCAATGTCGGACCAATTGAGAAGAGGATTTCGGATCTGGAGAAGGCCGTGAAGACGGTGTGGGCCTCAACCTATTTCTGCAACGCAAGGGAGTATCTCAAGCGTACGGGCCACGGAGTAGAGGATGAAAAGATGGCCGTTATCCTTCAGAACGTCACAGGACGCGACTATGACGGATTCTGGCTTCCAAACATCTCCGGTGTGGCAAGGTCTTTGGATTACTATCCTGCGGGAAACAGAACAGCCGAGGACGGAATAGGAATGCTTGCATTCGGAATGGGCAAGACCATAGTGGACGAAGGTTCCGCTTTCCGCTTCTGCCCTGCAAAACCCAAGATTCCCGTCAGCACCATGAACGGCAGAGTCTCTTCGCAGAGTATGTTCTATGCCCTGGACAGAAGCAGGGAGTTTGATCCTCACAAAGACATAGACAACCTTGTTCAGATGGATCTTGAAAAAGCCTACGATTGGCCCACGGCCACACGCGGCCTTGTCTCTGTCATGACGCCTTCGGGCTTTCTGTCGGAAAACTCGGGTGACGAGGGTTTTAAGAGCCTGACGTTCAACGGAATCATAAAATATGACATGATTCCGCTTGCTCGGATCATCGATGATGTTCTGAAGCTCGGAACAAAGACAATGTCAGAACCCGTTGAAATTGAGTTTGCCGTGAACATGGAGCATGAGGAGTGGATAGATTTTTCAATCCTTCAGATAAGGCCTATTTCCAACAGCGACAGATTCGAGGACATAGATGTCTCCGAAGAGGAGATGGAAAGAGCCCTTGTTTCCTGCACTCATGTCATGGGAAACGGCTCTGCCGAAGGAATCAGGGACATTATCTGTGTCAAACCCGATGTCTTTAAGCGCTCTGAGATGGTTCAGATGGCGTCTGAGCTTGAGATGCTCAACAAGGCTATGGAGCAGCAGTATGTTCTGATTGTGGCAGGAAGGCTTGGGTCTTCGGACAACTGGCTTGGAATCCCGTGTTCCTGGCCGCAGATCTCAAAGGCCCATGTCATAGTGGAAACAGGTCTTGCCGACATTCAGGCAGAGCCCAGCGAGGGAACACACTTCTTCCAGAACGTGACTTCCTTAGGCTGTCTCTATCTTTCCAACAATCCGCTGACAGGGGACGGAAGGCTGGACTTTGAGGGCATTCTGAGCCTTCCCAAAGTGGAGGAGACCAAGCATTTTGTCCACGTACGCACAGAGGAAGATCTTGTGATCAAGGCCGACGGCCTCAGCGGAAAGGCTGTTGTCAGTAAGGCATAGACTGAGCCCATGAGCTGTCAAGAAGGCTCATGAGGTCATTCATGTCCAGAATCTCGTAGTCTTTGGGAAGAACAAACAGGGACGGATCTGCCTTGGGTGTGATTGAAGAGATGAATATTGCGTAGTTTTCTTCCGGACCTTTTTCCTGGATGGCGTAAATGTCGTTTCCGCTGTACCAGTAGATGGTCTGCTTGTCTCCTTCTATAAGTGTTTCATAGTAGAGGTTCTTGCCGTCGAATTTGCCGTTGCCGTTTTTCGTGTAAACAAAGACAGGCGGGAACTGCAGCATTGTTTCGCTGCCGATCGGCATGATCATGGCCATCTTTTCCTTTTCGTCGTACATGTAGAGCTTTCCGTCGTTTTTGAACAGGACTCCGGCCTTGTTGCCGTCTACGATGCTTTCCATGAGGTATTCACCGTTTTTCAGTGCGATGGTGACAGGAAGGCTGTCTCCTTCCCTGTTTCCTGATTCGTTGATCGTGCAGTTAATTCCTTTGATGGTGAAATCTCCGGTCTTGAAGATGTTTCCGTACTTTGTGAATTTTGTCGATGTGGCGGCAAAGACAAAAGTTGCGCAGAAAAGAACAACAACAATGAAAAGCAGAGCTTTCTTCATGGCATACCTTCCTTATATGTTTACTTTATCGTCCAATAATTAGTTGCCGTCAAGAAAAAAAAGGGGAACCGCGTAGGCGATTCCCCTTTCTCATCTGGTGTGAGCTATCACTCGTTGTACATCGCAATGAGCTTTGTGAGGTGCTCATAGCGCTTCTTTGCCTCTTCCTCGTTCAGCTTGAACAGGACATCGGCACGAGCCGGGAACTCACGTGTGAGTCTGCTGTAACGGGCCTCGTTCATCAGGAACTCCTGGTATCCGCCTGCCGGAGCCTTGGAGTCGAGAGTGAACTTCTTCTCTGCTTCCGGATTGTAGCGGAACAGGTTCCAGTAACCGCAGTCGACAGCCTTCTTCATTTCCTTCTGGCAGTTGGTCATTCCGCCCTTGATTGAGTGCATCTCACAAGGAGCATAACCGATGATCAGAGAAGGTCCATGATAGGCCTCGGCCTCTGTGATGGCCTTGATTGTCTGGGCCGGGTTTGCACCCATTGCAACCTGTGCGACATAGACGTAGCCGTACTGCATTGCAATCTCTGAGAGGGACTTCTTCTTGACTTCCTTACCGGCGGCAGCAAACTGTGCGACCTGTCCGATGTTGGATGCCTTGGAAGCCTGTCCACCTGTGTTGGAGTAGACCTCAGTGTCGAATACGAAGATGTTGACGTCCTTCTTGGAAGCGATGACATGGTCAAGTCCACCGTAACCGATATCGTATGCCCATCCGTCTCCTCCGAAGATCCAGACTGACTTCTTGCCCAGGTATTCCTTCTTCTCAAGGATTGCCTTGGCTGCTGCATCTCCCTTTTTCTCGAGAGCTGCAATCAGAGCCGCTGTAGGAGCCTTGTTGGCTTCGCCGTCTGCCATTGTGTCGAGCCAAGCCTTTGCGACGTCCTGGAGGGAAGCGTCTGCCTCGGCGATTGCCTTGACCTGCTCAGCCAGATCCTCACGGATCTTGTCCTGTCCGATGAACATTCCAAGACCGTGCTCTGCGTTATCCTCGAACAGTGAGTTGCACCATGCCGGTCCGTGACCGTTCTTGTCGGTGCAGTACGGGGATGTTGAAGCCGGGCCGCCCCAGATTGAAGAACAACCTGTTGCGTTGGAGATGTACATTCTGTCTCCGAACAGCTGTGTGACAAGGCGGGCATAGCTGGTCTCTGCACAACCTGCACAGGAGCCTGAGAACTCCAGCATCGGCTGGCGGAACTGGCTTCCCTTGACTGTGTAGTCCTGCATATCCTTCTTGTCGGATACCTTTGCGACGCAGTAGTCGAATACCGGCTGCTGTGCAAGCTCCTCTTCCTGCGGGACCATGGTCAGAGCTGCAACAGGACATGCGCCTACGCAGACTCCGCAACCCATACAATCGAGCGGGGAGATGGCGATTGTGAACTTGTAGACGCCCTTGCCCTTTCCGGCCTTGACGTCGACGACCTGTGCTGCTGCCGGGATGGCTGCTGCTTCCTCAGCTGTGAGGGCATAAGGTCTGATTGTTGCGTGCGGGCAGACATAAGAACAGTTGTTACACTGGATACACTTGGAAGCTTCCCACTTGGGAACTGAGACTGCAACGCCTCTCTTCTCGTATGCTGCTGCACCAAGCTCGAACTGACCGTCCACATGATCCATGAATGCTGAGACCGGGAGGCTGTCGCCGTCCATCTTGTCAACAGGATCAAGGATGTTTGTGACCATCTTGACCAGCTCAGCCTTTCCGACCTTCTTGGCTGCTGCCTTCTCATCGGTTGCGTTTGCCCAGTCTGCTGGAACGTTGAACTTCTTGAAAGCTGTAGCACCAAGGTCAATGGCCTTGTGGTTCATGTCAACGATGTCCTGGCCCTTCTTGAGGTAAGACTGTGTTGCCTTTTCCTTCATGTGGGCGATTGCCTCTTCCTGAGGCATGACCTTTGCCAGTGTGAAGAATGCGCTCTGGAGAATTGTGTTTGTTCTCTTGCCCATTCCGATCTTCTGTGCGAGGTCAATAGCATCGATGGTGTAGACCTGGATGTTGTTCTTTGCGATATAGCGCTTGGAAGCTGCATCGACGTGGTGTGAGAGTTCCTCGTCATTCCACTGGCAGTTGATCATGTAAACTCCGTTCGGCTTGACGTCCTGGACCATCTTGAAGCCCTTTGTGACGTAGCTGGGGTTGTGACATGCAACGAAGTCTGCCTTGTTGATGTAGTACGGGCTCTTGATCGGATGATCGCCGAATCTGAGGTGGCTGATTGTCACGCCGCCTGTCTTCTTTGAGTCATACTGGAAGTAAGCCTGGACATACTTGTCGGTGTAGTCTCCGATGATCTTGATGGAGTTCTTGTTTGCTCCGACTGTTCCGTCTCCGCCGAGGCCCCAGAATTTGCACTCGATAGTTCCGGGAGCTGCTGTGTTCGGGCAGTTCTTGTCTTCCTCGAGGCTGAGGTTTGTAACATCATCGACGATTCCGATTGTGAACTGGCGCTTCGGAGCAGCCTTCTTAAGCTCGTTGAATACTGCGAACACTGATGAAGGTGGAGTATCCTTGGAACCGAGTCCGTAGCGGCCTCCGACGATCTTGATGTTCTCAAGACCTGCGTTTGCAAAGGCTGTGACGACATCGAGGTAAAGCGGCTCACCCTGTGCGCCGGGCTCCTTTGTTCTGTCGAGGACTGCAACCTTCTTGACTGTCTTCGGAAGAGCTGCGATGAGTCTGTCTGCTGCAAACGGTCTGTAAAGTCTGACCTTGATGATACCGACCTTCTCTCCGTGAGCGTTGAGGTAATCAATAACCTCGTCTGCGACGTCGCAGATTGAACCCATGGCGATGATGACGCGGTCTGCATCAGGAGCTCCGTAGTAGTTGAAGAGCTTGTAGTCTGTTCCGAGCTTGGCGTTGATCTTGTCCATGTAGGACTCGACGACTGCAGGAAGATCATCATAGAACTTGTTGCAGGCTTCTCTGTGCTGGAAGAAGATGTCTCCGTTCTCGTGGCTTCCTCTCATGTGCGGGTGCTCAGGATTGAGAGCATGCTTTCTGAATTCCTCAACGGCCTTCATGTCGCACATGTCCTTGAGATCTGCATAATCCCAGACTGCGATCTTCTGAATCTCGTGACTGGTTCTGAATCCATCAAAGAAATTGATGAAAGGAACCTTTCCTGTAAGAGCTGAAAGGTGGGCCACAGGGGAGAGGTCCATGACTTCCTGAACGTTGCCCTCGCAGAGCATTGCGAAACCTGTCTGGCGGCAAGCCATGACATCACTGTGGTCACCGAAGATGTTCAGAGCCTGTGTAGAGACTGTTCTTGCGCTGACGTGGAACACACAAGGAAGCTGCTCAGCAGCAATCTTGTACATGTTCGGGATCATCAGCAGAAGTCCCTGTGATGCTGTGTAGGTGGTTGTCAGTGCACCGGCTCCGAGAGAACCGTGGACTGCTCCAGCTGCACCAGCTTCTGACTGCATCTCAACGACCTTTACTTTTGTGCCGAAGATGTTCTTCAGGCCGTTTGCGCTCCACTGGTCGACAAAGTCCGCCATTGGGCTTGAAGGGGTGATGGGATAAATGGCAGCAACTTCGGAGAAAGCATAGCTTACGTGAGCAGCTGCATTGTTACCATCCATGGATTTCATTTTTCTCACCATGAAAGAAGCCTCCTTGATATGGATTCGTCGTTCCTATTTTCCGACGCCCATACTTATTCGAATGAAAATAAATGTCCGGCAAAAAGGCTAACCCGACCTTTTGTGCCATTATTGAGGATAAACTGAAATAGATATATTTACAAGATTAGTAATAAAAGAATTCCGCCCACATTGTATGCAGGCGGAATCGGTTGCAATCTCACAAAAGCGCTATTACCTGAAGGCTTCTCTTCCCTCGTAGTGGGTGTGGAGCAGCTCATGCGCAAGGTGCGAATTCGGCTCTCCGAGGAACTTCTCGTAAAGCTCGATGACCTGCGGGTTTTTGTGGGACTGGCGCAGAGTCTGTCTTTCGTCCTCTGAGTACAGGGCCTTGGCGCGCTTTTCCTTGTATGTGTCAAGAATGTCATCATCCTCGTGCGGAAGGAAGACCGGCCTGATGTAGGGCTGTCCGCCGCCGTTGATGCAGCCACCCGGGCATCCCATTATCTCGATGAACTGGTACTTGGACTTTCCTGCGCGGATTTCATCAAGAAGAATCTTTGCAGACTTCATTCCGGAAGCAATGGCCACGCTGACCTTTGTTCCGTTGATATCCAGAGTTGCCTCTCTGACACCTGCATCGTGTCCGCGGACCTCGTCGAATGTAATCTTTCCGTACTCCTTGCCTGTGAGCTTGTAGTAGACGGTTCTCAGGGCGGCTTCCATGACGCCTCCTGTGACTCCGAAGATAACGGCTGCTCCTGTGTAGTCTCCCATGATGTCCTGATCCCAGTCCTCATCGGGAAGCATGTCATATCTGATTCCGCTTCTTCTGATCATCTTGGCAAGCTCGCGTGTTGTGATGACGGCATCAACATCCCTGATTCCGTCATGCTCCATCATCGGTCTGTCCTTTTCGAACTTCTTTGCCACGCAAGGCATGACAGAGACTACAAAGACCTCTTTGGGGTCATAGCCGTTCTGCTTTGCCCAATAGGATTTGATGATGGCTCCCTGCATCTGGTGCGGGGACTTGCAGCTTGAGACGTGAGGTAAAAGGTCTGCGTAGTTGCACTCGGCATAGTTGATCCATCCCGGTGAGCAGCTTGTGATCATGGGAAGGACACCGCCGTTTTTGATTCTTCCGAGAAGCTCTGTGCCTTCCTCCATGATGGTGAGGTCGGCTCCGAAGTTGACATCGTAGACACGCTCAAAGCCGAGTCTTCTCATGGCGGCGATCATCTTGCCGGTGGTCGGTGTGCCTACAGGATAACCGAACTCTTCTCCGATTGCGGCTCTGACAGCAGGAGCTGCCTGGATGACCACATGTTTTCCTGATCTTAAGGCATCATCGACCTTGTCGATCTCCGATTTCTCCATAAGGGCTCCGGTGGGGCAGACTGAGACGCACTGTCCGCACTGGATGCAAGGTGAGTTCTGGAAGCTTCTGTTCTGAGCAGGGGCGACGATTGTGTTGAAACCTCTGTTCTCAAAGCCAAGGACGCTCAGTCCGTGGGCATTCTGACAACGTGCGATACAGCGTCCGCAGAGGATGCACTTGGAGGTGTCTCTGATAAGAGCAGGGGCAAGGACATCGAGTGTTGTCTCTGAATGGACACCCTCATATGCCTTCTCTCTTGCTCCTGTAAGCTGGGCCACATAGAGAAGCTCGCAGGAGCCGTTCTTGTCGCACTGCTGACAGTCCTTGCTGTGGTTTGACAGAAGAAGCTCGACACTGCGTCTTCTTGCCTCAATTGCCTTTGGGGTGGAAATTCTGATTTCCATTCCCTCGCTTACGGGGTAGACGCAGCTGGCCACAAGACCTCTGGCGCCTGTTGCCTCTACAAGGCAGACGCGGCAGGAGCCCTGGTTGCACTCACCGTGGTTGAATGCGCAAAGAGACGGGATTTCGTAACCGCATTTTCTGGCTGCCTCCAAAATGGTGAGGCCGCTTTCCACCTGATAGGGGATTCCTTCAATCTTAATGTTGACTAATGACATGGCTTTCCTCCCTTATCTCTTCTCGATTGCCTTGAACTTACATGTGCTGATACAGGCTCCGCACTTGATACACTTGGCAGCATCGATCTTCATTGATGCGAGCTTGTGGTTCGGTGCAACGTAGTCTGTTCTGGAGATGGCGCCAACCGGGCATCCCTTGGCACACATTCCGCAGCCGATACACTTGTCCTGATCGATTGTGAAGGTCATGAGCTTCTTGCAGACGTGGGCCGGACATCTCTTTTCCACGATGTGTGCAAGGTATTCATCCTTGAAGTGGGCAAGAGTCGAGTTGATCGGGTTTGCCGATGTCTGTCCCAGTGCGCACAGCGAGTTTGTCTTGACGGTGTCACTGAGCTGCTCAAGTTCAGCCAGGTCTTCCATTGTTCCTCTGCCTTCTGTGATGCGGGTGAGGATCTCAAGCATGCGCTTTGTTCCGATACGGCACGGTGTGCACTTTCCGCAGGACTCATCGCAGATGAACTCCATGTAGAACTTAGCAACATCGACCATACAGTTGTCCTCGTCCATGACAATGGCTCCGCCTGAACCCATCATCGATCCCTTTGCGACAAGGTTGTCAAAGTCAATCGGCTCGTCCAGGTATTCCTCTGTCAGACATCCTCCGGAAGGACCTCCGGTCTGGATTGCCTTGAACTTCTTTCCGTTGGGGATTCCTCCGCCGATGTCATAGATCAGCTCTCTCAAGGTTGTTCCCATCGGGACTTCGACAAGTCCGACGTTGTTGACCTTTCCTCCAAGAGCAAAGACCTTTGTTCCCTTGGATCTTTCCGTTCCTACGGAAGCGAATGCCTGGGCACCGTTTCTGAGAATGTAGGGGACACATGCCAGTGTCTCGACGTTGTTGACGATGGTCGGCTTGCCCCAAAGTCCCTTGACTGCAGGAAATGGCGGTCTGGGTCTGGGCATTCCGCGCTTGCCTTCGATTGAGTTGAGAAGGGCTGTCTCCTCACCGCATACGAAAGCACCTGCTCCCAGTCTGAGATGACAGCGGAAGCTGAAGTTTGTTCCCAGGATGTTGTCTCCGAGAAGGCCTTCTTCCTCAGCCTGCTTGATTGCGATGCGAAGTCTCTTGACGGCGATGGGGTACTCGGCTCTGACATAGAAGTAACCGTTCTGGGCACCTATGGCATAACCTGCGATGACCATTCCCTCGATGACTGCAAGGGGATTTCCCTCAAGGATCGAGCGGTCCATGAATGCACCCGGGTCTCCCTCGTCTCCGTTACATACGACATATTTCTCATCACCCTGTGAGTTGAGGGCAAACTGCCATTTTCTTCCTGTTGGGAATCCGCCGCCGCCTCTTCCTCTGAGTCCGCTTTCCAGAATGTCATTGATAACATCCTGCTGGCTCATTGAAAGGGCTTTTCTGAGGCCCTGGAAACCGCCCATACCCAGACTTTCGTTGATGTTCTCCGGGTTGATGACTCCGCAGCCGTACAGTGCGACACGACGCTGCTTCTTGTAGAAGTTGATCTCGTCCTGCTTTGCGACCTTTTCCTTTGTGGCAGGGTCGACATAGAGAAGACGCTCTACAATCTCTCCGTTTCTGATGTCCTTTTCGACAATCTCCTCAACGTCATCGACCTTGACCAGTCTGTAGAGGGTGTCTTCCGGATAGATTTTCACAAAAGGTCCCTGTGAGCAGAAGCCGAAGCATCCGACCTGGTTGACTGTGGCCTTATCTGAAAGACCCTTCTGCTTCAGGACTTCCTCGAACTTTGCCTTAATCTCGTCCGAATGGCTTGAAAGACAACCTGTTCCTCCGCAGAGAACGATGTGTCTCTTGTTGTCCAGTCCCTTGATCTTGTCATCGAGACATTTGGTGCAGACGGAGATTTTCTGATTCAATTCTTCAACAGTCTTAATCATCAGAGTGCACCCTCCTTTTCTCTGAGTTCTTTGATGATGGCCGGAACCTTGTCTACGGACATCTTCGGATAGACGGTGCCGCTGATGCTTACAGCCGGTGCGATTCCGCAGGCTCCGATGCAGCGCAGGGCATCAAGAGTGAACAGTCCGTCAGAAGTGGTCTGTCCCGGTTTGATTCCAAGGATCTCGGAAAACTTATCAATGACATTCTGCGCACCTTTGACGTAGCAGGCCGTACCGAGACAGCATCCGATGATGTACTTTCCCTTGGGATTCAGAGAGAAGAACGAGTAGAAGGTGACAACCCCGTAGATCTCGGCGACAGAGATTCCGGTCTCGGCCGAGACCAGTTCCTGCACCTCGAGCGGAATGTATCCGTACTCGTTCTGGATGTCGCTGAGAATCATCATGAGAGGTGTCTTCTCGTTTTTGTAACGGGAGCAGATCTCCTTGATCTGAGCGACAGCTTTTTCCTGAAGCTTTGCCATTTTTTCCTCCAATTGGATTAGTTTTAAATACCTATTTTGTCCGGATCGTCGATCCGTATTATCGTCGCATCAAGTGCCTCGGCCTCTTTGACAGAGTGCGTCGACACAATTGTGAGCTTTCCTTCTTTCTTTATCAGCTGTGCACAGCTTCTCATGAGATTCTCATCCAAACCCTTGAAGGGCTCATCCAGAAGAAGGGTTTCAGATTTGAATGCCAGTGCCCTTGCCAGGGCCACGCGCCTTTTCATTCCTCCTGACATCTTGGAAAGCTCCATATCCGGCTCAAGGCCAAGATCCCTGAGGAGGGCAGAAGCTTTTTTGTCATCTTTGTTGTCAAGAACCAGAGCTACATTCTCTTTTGCATTAAGCCAGGGAAGAAGCCTGTCTTCCTGGAACATCACAGAGCAGGGCCTCTTTATGCCTGTTATGCTTCCGCTGTCCTGCCTGAGAAGACCTGCAATCAGGTGTAAAAGCGTTGTCTTTCCGCATCCGGATTTTCCCATAAGGCAGATTGTCTTGCTCTCCGTGCTGATGTTCAGGTTTCTGAACACGCTCTTTTTCCCGTAGCTGAAGCAGAGGTTCTCAATTTTCATCGGAAACCTCCTTTTTCAGAAGATTCTTCACAAGGCGCTCGAGAAGAAAGCTCAAAGCTATGACGGAAGCCGTCCATGCGAAAAGCTCCGCCGTCTCAAGATACACCTTGGAAAAGAAGATGTTTGAACCTATGGCTTTCTTGGGCTGGCTCAGAACCTCTGCCGCGATGCCCGATTTCCAGGCAAAGCCCAAGGAAGTGATGCAGGCGGCTTTAAGAGAGGCCATCATTGAAGGCACAAGGACATAGCGGAAGGTTTTCTTTCTTCCCAGATTGTAGGCGCGCGCCATTTCAAAGAGCTTTACATTGCGGCTTCTGTATGCCTCGTTCAGATTTCCCCAGATTACGGGTGTGACAATCATGGCTGACATCAGAACAGGGACGGCACCCTTACTCATCCAAAGCATGGCCAGGATTATGAACGAGGCCACCGGAGTTGCCCTGACTATTTTCACCACAGGGGAAAGCAGGGAATCCAGAACAACCGAAGAACAGCAGGCAAAAGAAAGGGCGCAGCCTGCGGCGACTCCGATTATGTAGCCAAGTGTGATGCGAAAAAGCGTCATGAGAATGCTGGTCCAGAAAACACCTTGTCCTGCCAAAGAAACCAAAGCCCTGAAAACCCTAATGGGGCCGGGAAGTATCAGCTCTTTACCGACGGCCATTGATGCAAGCTGCCAGACTAAAAGCCAGAACAGGGCGGAAGTGACGGGGCTGGATAGAATGGTCTTGAACCGACCTTCTCTCATCAGAAATCTCCGAGGCTGTAAAAGTCATCACCGGGCATCTTGCCGCCGATGGATTTCGGGTTGAAATCGTAAAGGACCTTGAGATAGCCTTCGATTGACGGTCTGACATCATCTCCACAGATGTAAATCAGGTTGCAGTCAGGTATGGCTTTTTCTGCCACGGCTGCAGACGGGACAATTGAAAACTTTGCGCAAAGCTGTGCTGCCTGGGAAGGATTTTGCTTTGTGAAGTTGATGGAAGATCCGTATTCATCAAGAAAAGCCATGACCTCAATCGGGTGGTTTTTTGCAAAATCGGATCTGACAACGATGCATCCCATGGTCAGGATTCCGGAAGTGTTTAGGCTGTCCCATTCTTTTGAAAGGTCAAGGGCTGTGCGCATGCTCTTGTTTTTCATAAGGACCGTTGTCACTGCGGGGACGGGGAGCATGCAGACACCGATTTCTCCCGTGGCGGCTCTGGTTGTCAGCTCAGCACTGTCCATGAATATAAGCTCTGCATCCTTGTCCGGGTCTATTCCGTTTTGTGAAAGGATGAACCTGAGAACATATTCGGGGTTGGAACCCTGGCCCACGGCGTAAATGGTCTTTCCTTTAAGGTCGGCGACGCTCTTTATGCTGTCTCCGTTTTCAAGAATGTACAGGACTCCGGCTGTGTTCAGGGCGGCAAGTCTTACCGCTCCGCTTGTCTTGTTGTAAAGCGATGCCGCCGCATTTGTCGGAATGGCGGCTATATCAAGCTGGCCCGCTGCGATCTGGGCAATCATGTCTGTGGCTTCGGAAAGGAGAGTGACTGAATATTTGTTTCGGGTCTTTCCTTCCTCGTTGAGGGAAAGAAGCTGACAGGCTCCGATTCCGGTGGGCCCTTTGAGAACTCCGAACCTTACCTCGGAAGCCGGGGCACAGAAGGCAGGGATAATGACGGCAAATAAGAGAACAACAACCAAGACAGCTTTGCGGAAATTGAGCATTCTTGATTTCCTCCGGAAGAATTACATGTACTGGTGAAACATTAATACGGGAAGGCATGAAAGCACAATAATGTTTCTCTTCTTATTTAAAAGAAATTTATGTTCTTCTGTGTAAGATTATTCCTCTTTTGTTTCACTTAATCACTCTTTGGAACATTGTTGGCGGTATTGCTCACATTTTCCGACCCTTTGGAGTTCTGTTGCCTTTATGCTGTTCCCATAAATGCCCTGTAGGTGGCATAATTACACTGCCGGAGGAATCAAGTATGGCTGATGTGAATTTGGTCGGAATGACTACCGAGACACGCAACGCGGCATCTGCGGATCTGGATATCATGACATCCCTTGAAATCGTCACCCTGATGAACAGCGAGGATGCGAAAATCTGTTCGGCCGTAAAGACAGAGCTTCCAAAAATAGCCGATGCTGTGGACCTTTGTGTCTCTTCCCTTGAAGAGGGTGGAAGAATCATCTACATAGGAGCCGGAACAAGCGGAAGACTCGGGGCAATTGACGCCGCAGAGTGTCCTCCGACATTCGGAGTTGCTCCCGGCACTGTCATAGGTCTTATCGCCGGAGGCCAGCAGATAGACATAAGTCTTTCGGCAGACAGGGAAGACAGCAAGGAGTGCGGAAAAGAGGACCTTCAGTCGGTGAATCTCTGTAGCCGCGATACCGTAATTGGTGTTGCCGCAAGCGGACGTACCCCTTATGTCATAGGCGGTCTTGAGTATGCAAAGAGTCTTGGATGTAAGACTGCATCAATAGCCTGTAACAGGGATTCTGCCATTGGAAAAATAGCAGATGTTGCAATTGAGGCCATTGTTGGGCCTGAGGTTCTTACCGGATCCACAAGACTCAGAGCAGGAACCGCACAGAAGATGGTTTTGAATATGATTTCCACGGCCAGCATGGTCAGAACCGGTAAATGCTATAAAAATCTGATGGTTGATGTAGTTCAGACGAACGCCAAGCTTGAATCCCGCGCCCAGGGAATCCTCATGGAGGCTACAGGACTTTCAAGAGAAGAGGCAAAAGATGTTCTGAAGAAAGCAAACGGAAGCGTCAAACGCGCTGTTGTGATGACGCTTGCCGCTTGCTCTGCAGAAGAGGCCGACAGGCGCCTTGAATCTTCCAAGGGTCATGTGCGCGACGCTGTTTCCAGGAAGGACGGAACCAGATGAGCGCTTTTGCAGCAGGGGTGGATGGAGGCGGAACAAAGACCACTGTCGTCTGCTGTTTTGAGGACGGAAGGTCTGAAAGCAGGACATTCGGGCCTTTCAATCTCAACGGCATAGGTGAGGACTCTTTCAGAAAAATGCTGCTTGAAATCAGGAACTATCTGGAAAGTCTCGGAGAGTGCAGGGCTCTGTGTTTCGGAGCCTCTGGTGTGGACAACAGCCTGATGTCCGTTCTTGTGAACGAGGTTTTTTCGGAATCCGAAGTCACAATCAAGCTCCTCTCAGATTATGAAATTGCCCATAGCGGAGCACTCGATGCAAAAGAGGGTATAATTGTTGTTTCCGGGACGGGCTCTGTGTGCTTCGGAAAGAACGGCCGGGGAGAAAGCGCAAGAAGCGGAGGATGGGGACATATTATCGGAGACAGGGGAAGCGGATATGGTCTGGGCCATGATGCCTTGGTTGCCGTGACAGATTTTCTTGACGGTAAGGGTGAGAAAACCGCCCTGTCTGACATGATTTCAAAGGAAGTGGGGCTATTTGACCAGAGCACGATAATCTCATATGTCTATCAGCATGATAAGAGTGCCGTTGCCGCCTTGGCTCCGATTGTTGAAAAGGCATGCAGTAAGGGTGATGACACGGCGGCCTCAATTGTGGATGATAATGCCGGGGCTCTTGTCCGAGATGTTGCAGCCGTTGCGAAGCGCCTTGGACTTGAAAGCTCAAAAGTCGCCTTTCTCGGAGGACTTCTTGAAAATGATACATGTTTCAGGAAATCTTTCGTGAGACAGCTTCGGAAACAGCTTCCGAATCTTGTGATTGTTGAGAAAGCTCACAGCGCCTCAGAGGGGGCTGCCATGATTGCAATGGCTATGGCAGGTTTTGAATATGGGAAAAAGTGACAGACTCAAAAGAATATATCCCTGGCTGATTCTGGTCAGCTGCTGTCTTCTGCAGGGAGCGGGACTTGGAATCATCAGTAACTGCGCCGGGGTGTTCTACGTCCCCGTGATGGAAGATTTTGGCGTTTCAATGGCCAGCGTCTCGCTCTATGTGACCATCAACAACGTGTTTCAGTGTATCAGCACGCTGTTTGTCATAAAGATCATCGGCCGCTTCAAGGTAAAGAACCTCATACCGCTTTCGGGCCTGGTCGTGGGTCTTGCCCAGATTTCCCTTGCTTTTTCAAGGTCCATCATCCATTGGTATGTCTGTGCCGTGATCCAGGGCGTCTTCATTGTCTATGTGACGGGAATCCTCATTCCGCTTGCTGTTTCAAACTGGTTCACAAAGAGGGCGGGTTTTGCACTTGGAATGACGGCTATGTCGGCAGGTCTTGTGGGTGCTCTGATGAGTGCGCTTTTGGGAGTTCTTATTGCCAGATACTCCTGGAGGGCCGCAATAGCCGTTTCCGGAATTGTAATAGTGATCATGACTGTTCCGATGCAGTATCTTGTCATGGATCTTGTGCCGGAAAACAAGGGATGTGTGCCTTTCGGAGGCTTTGCTGAGGCTCCTGTTCCCACCGATTCAGGATCTAAGAGGATTCCGTTTGACATCAGATTCGTTTCCATTGTGATGATCGCATCCTGCGCATCATTTTCGGCCATCTTCAACAACCAGCTTCCGGCGTTGGGTCTGAAACGGGGCCTCACGTTGGTGGCTCCGACACTGCTTCTTTCACTGAACATGTTCGGAAACATGAGCTCCAAGATAAGCTTCGGAGCTTTGAATGACTCTTTGGGAGCAAAGAGGACAACTCTTGTTGCCTGTCTGATCGTGGCCCTCGCGTCGTTTCTTCTGATTGCGGGAGGCGATCTTGTAATCTGCTTTGCGGCGTTTTTGTTCGGCTTCAATTCCGTCATAGCCACGACGCAGCCACCTCTTCTTGCAAAGGAAGTTTACAGCCGCAGGGAGTATCCCATGTCCCTTCAGGTTGCCCAGATTTCGGTCAGACTCTCATATGCTCTGTTTGCATTTGTCGAAGGTGCTCTTTATGACATGTGGGGAGAATTCAAGCCGATTCTGCTGCTGCAGATTGCAGACTGCGCCCTGTGCATGGTCTTTGTGTTCCTTGTTTACTCAAAGAGGAAAAAGAAAGCCTGAGCTCTTATCTGTACATTTTCAGGATGTTCTCAAGGTAATCCTTCAGCTTGGTTCTGAATTTCAGCGGCTCAAGAACCTCTACTGCGTCTCCGCACTGGATTATTCTCAGAATCAGTTCAATTGAGTTTTCGGCCTCGAAGCGGCAGATGCGGCTTCCGTCCTCGTTCTTCTGGGTCTCGATTTCACCGTGGGTGAGGGTGTCAAATGAGTTCAGAGCGCTCTTCTGTTTCACCAGAAGGGTAAGAGGAATTGTGTCCACGACATAATCGGGAGAAGCGGGGGTCTCCATGCGCTTGAAGGCCTTGAGGTTGTCGGGAATGGTATAGGTCTCATTCAGGATCGTCGCGCTTTTGATCTTTGATATATCAAGTGTGATGATTTCCGTGGTGTGGCGGAGTCTTCCCGTGACGGTGACGGGGTTACGGCCCTTGTCGTTTTCGACAAAACCTATGAAGTAGGGAGCAAGCTCGGTCTCTTCGTCGATTGTGTTGCCGTTTTCCTGATGCGTATGGACGATTCTGACAATGCGGCCGGAAACCCAGGCGTCGATCAACACCTCAAGAGTCTCGTTCTGAAGAGTATTTGCCATGTTGGCTTCGGAGTCCACCTGGTCTGCTATGGTCATGATGTTGGCGCTGACCTTGGGAGCATAGCCCTGCATTCCCACAGCAATCTTTCTCAGTCCCGAGGCCAGATGAGGGGTTCTGAATTCAGAGTTCTTCAGAAGCATCTCCACGCCCATGTTCAGAGCAAGGCTCTCATAGACGCTTAAGGCAAGGGGCTCGTCATCTCCCTTGGGGATGATTTTCACAAGATTCTTGTCCTCATAGATTTCGCTGTACTGCTTAAGCTCGTCTATGTAGCGGCCGATGGTGCTTCTGTGAACACCGATTCGTCTTGCGATGTCTGATTTTCTGAGTCCCTCAGGGTGGCTTCTGAGTATCAGTTCGAGCTGGGCTACACGTTCTCCCTTCATGCTTTCCTCTCCGTTGTGTTTGTTGCATGTTGCAACACTTTCTGTTAGAAAGTATACTGTTTTTAAGCAACAAATTGCAACAATAGTTTCATTTTGTTGCATTTTTCTGAGTAAGGAGGCCTATATGGGCGACAAAGAAGACAGACTTTTGAAACTCGAGACCGACATGGCCTACCTCCAGGACACGGTAGCCCAGCTCAACGACATTGTGGTGGCCCAGCAGGCCATGATGATGAAGCTTGAAAAGCAGAACGAGGCCTTGAACAGGCGTATAGAGGACCTGGACACAGAAGCCAGACCAAACCGCAAACCGCCTCACTATTGATGTTTCCAGTTCCCCCTTTTTCTGTTACATTTAATATGAGGAAAAATCGGGAAAATGACAGACTTCGTACACCTTCACAATCACACAGACTTCTCCCTTCTTGACGGTGCCGCATCCATTTCAAAATATGTGGCAAAAGCCAAGGAATACGGGATGAAGGCCCTTGCCATCACCGACCATGGAAACATGTTCGGAGTTCTTGACTTCTACGATGCCTGTAACAAAGCCGGAATCCAGCCGATTCCCGGCTGTGAGTTCTATATCAATCCCGACGGCCGTGCCAGCAGGGAAGCCGGAAACCACTATTATCATCTGATTCTTCTTGCGATGAACGACAAGGGCTATCACAACCTGATGGAGCTCAACAGCATCGCGTTTCTTGAAGGCTTCTACTACAAACCCAGAATCGACAACGAGGTTCTGGCACAGCACTCAGAGGGCCTTATCTGCACTTCAGCATGTCTTGCCGGCGAGATTTCCCAGAAGCTTCTGGACGGCAACGTAGAGGGTGCTTACGAGACAGCCCGCTGGTACAAGAACCTCTTCGGAGACCGTTATTACATTGAAATTCAGAATCACTTCATCCCCGAGGAGGTGAGAGTTCTTCCTCAGCTTGTCAAACTTGCCCGAGACCTTGATATCAAGCTGGTTGCAACCAACGATATCCACTACATCGACAAGGACGATGCCAACGCGCACGACATTCTTCTGTGCATTGGAACAGGCAAGAAGAAGGCGGACGAGGACCGCATGAGGTTCCAGACCCAGGAATTCTACATGAAGAGTCCTGACGAGATGGCAGAGCTTTTTTCTGAGTATCCTGATGCGATTTCCAACACCGTGGAACTTGCCGAGCGCTGCAAGTGTGAAATCCAGTTCCCAGGGCCTCAGCTTCCCAGCGTCGATGTTCCGCCTCAGTACAAGGACACCAAGGAGTATCTTACAGCTCTTTCCTGGGACGGCCTCAGGCGCAGATACCCCGGCTATGAGAGCGACCCTGAAAAGAAGAAGATCCTTGAGGACAGACTGAGCTATGAGCTTGGCGTCATCCTGAAGATGGGTTTTGACGGCTACTACCTCATTGTCAGAGATTACATCTACTGGGCAAAGACACACGATATTCCTGTAGGAGCCGGACGTGGTTCAGGAGCAGGTTCCATGGTCGCATACTGTGTTGACATCACGAACGTGGACCCCATAGCGCACGATCTTCTGTTCGAGCGATTTCTGAACCCCGAGCGAGTCTCTCTTCCTGATTTTGATATTGACTTCTGCTTCGAAGGACGTCAGAGCGTCATAGACTATGTCACGGACCACTACGGGGTAGACAGGGTGGGACAGATAGCCACCTTCGGAACCCTCAAGGCCAAGGCTGTTGTCAAGGATGTTGCAAGAGTTCTGGATATTCCTTTTGATGAGTCCAACAGAATAACAAAGCTGATTCTTGAAACTCTTCCTGATGAGGCAAAGGCAGCTCATGTATCCTCTCTTTTGGAGTGGTCCATCCATGTTTCTCCTGAGCTTCAGGAGCTGAGGGAGCGAGGTGGAGTCTACGAGGAGCTTTTTGATGTATCTCTCAGGCTGGAGAACCTTGCCCGTCACGTCTCAACCCATGCATGCGGCGTCGTAATAGGAAAGACAGCTTTAAAGGACTATGTCCCGCTTTACAAGGATCCCAAGTCCGGCGGCATCACCACCCAGTACACGATGAACAACCTCGAGCGCTGCGGTCTTGTCAAAATGGACTTTCTGGGACTGAAGACACTGACTCTTATCAGAAACACACAGCGTCTGATTCACAAGCGCCTTCCTGACTTTGACATCGAGAAGGTCCGCTATGATGACAAAGAGACCTTCGAGATGCTCTCAAAGGGTGACAGCATGATGGTGTTCCAGCTTGAAAGCCCGGGAATGCAGAAGAACCTCAGGCTTCTTGAGCCTACAAGGTTCGACGAATTGGACGCCATGGTCTCTCTGTACAGACCGGGTCCTATGGAGTACATTCCGCGCTACATTGATTCAAAGCAGGGAAGAATCCCCATTCAGTACCCCGATCCTTCGTTGGAGAACCTTCTCAAGCCGACATACGGAGTCATTGTCTATCAGGAGCAGGTCATGCGTGTGGCTCAGATAATCGCAGGCTTCACCCTGGGAGAAGCAGATACCCTGAGAAAGATTATGGGAAAGAAAAAGGTCAAGGAGATGCCTGCCCAGAGAGAGAAGTTCATCAAAGGAGCTATGGCCCTTGGGCACTCCGAAGAGCATGCTGCGGATATTTTCCACATGCTTGAGCCTTTTGCAAAGTACGGTTTTAACAAGAGCCACAGCGTCTGCTACACGCTTCTGGCCTACAGAACAGCATACCTCAAGTGCCACTTCAAGGCAGAGTTTTTGGCAGCCAACCTGACAAACGAAATAGGTTCCGGAGACAAGTACAAGGAGTATCTGGACTATGTCAAAGGTCAGGGCATCCAGATTCTGCCGCCTTCTGTCAACGATTCGGATATGTACTTCAACGTAGTTGACGGAAAGCTCATCTACGGCCTTGTAGGAGTCAAGGGTCTTGGTGCTCCGACAGTTCAGAGCATACTTGAAGAGAGGGAGAAGAACGGAAAATACAAGGACTTTCTTGATTTCATAAAACGAAGCGACCCCAAGGTTCTGAACTCAGGTGTTCTTGAAGGCCTGATCAATGCAGGTGCCTTGGACTGCTTCGGCTACAACAGGCCGACTCTTTTGGCAAACTATGAGCTTGCCATCAAATCCACCAAGGAAGACAAGGATGCCCAGATGATGGGACAGAACCTCCTTTTTGGTGCGGACGATGACAGCGTCAACAACTTCGAGATGAAGATTAAACCGGACTACGGTTTCCTGGAAAAGCTTGAAATAGAGAAAAATTACCTTGGTTTCTATGTTTCAGGCCATCCTTTGGATTCTTACAAGACGGCTTGGGAGAACTGTGTGAAGCACGATCTTTCAAAGCCGGAAAGAATCGTAGAGGGTTTGAAATATGACTTCATCGGCATGGTGACGGAGAAAAAAGAGGTTCAGACCAAGGCAGGCGGAAAGATGGGACGCCTTACTATCGAGGACTACAACGGAAAGCTTGAGGTGACCGTCTTCCCGAAGCAGTGGGCAATGTGCGCACTTGGAATCGAGGTTGGAAAGATCATAGGACTGCACGGAGCCTTCAAGTCTTATAACGACAGAATGGGCTATGCGGCGGATGTGGTTTACGGCGATCCGAATCAGATGAAGCCGGAACGTCCGAAAAAGGTCTGGATCGAGGTTGACCAGAGCATCTATGCCGGACGCGATTCTCTCAGGGAGATAAGAAGTGTTCTTGTGAAGCACCGCGGAACTGCGGATGTCACGTTTGTCGTGTATCCCAGAACAGATGAGGATGGAAAGCTTTCAGGTCATCCGAGAAAGATTGTCTGCGGTGACAAGTTCTCCGTAGACGGAAGCCGCGAACTTCTGGGTGCCCTGAAAGAGTGCCAGAGCGTCTATGATGTCTATTCGGCATAAAGAAAGAGGACTGGGATGGAATTGGTTAAAGGTATCTGCGGATTCGCAGCAATGGTATTGGGTCTTTATTCGACATTGATTCTGATAAGAATCATAGTATCCTGGGCGGTTTTGATAAAACGCCGCGGCGGATGGAACGCAGGTCCTTATTACAATGCCGAACAGGGAGAAAACGGCTCTGTCCTTGAGTCTGCCGATACTATTTTGGGAAAGCTCTGCGACCCCTATCTGAACATCTTCAAGGGAGTTAAGTCCCTTCGCCGTTCTGTTCTGGATCTGACACCTGTTCTGGCTTTGGTCATTCTGAACATGGTCAAAAGCATCCTCTCTCTGATTTCCAAAGTGCAGGACGTCACAGTCTGGATGGTTCTTGCCATAATCATCCAGGGGCTTTGGAGCTCTCTTATCTCGTTTTTGCTGATTCTGCTTATCGTGGTTCTGATTGTCAGATTCTTTTTGGGAAAAAGTAACAGCGGGGAAGTGAACAACATAATCAACGCACTGGACCCGATCCTGGATGCACCTGTCGGAAGAGTCTACAAGCTGTTTTTCAGAAAATCAAAGGTAGATGACCAGAAGCTTGTTTTAGCTTCGATAATCTTCTATGCAGTAATCTATGTTGGTCTGAAAATCGGAATCGATGCTCTGGTCAAGTTCCTTGTAAACCTCTGACAGGTGGAAAATGTTCGTTTGTGAGCTTAAGCGGGACATCAAAACTCTCACGGGTGTGGGAAAGAAGACAAAGGATGATTATGCCAATCTGGGAATAGAGACGCTTTCCGACCTTGTCCAGATGACTCCGCGAGGCTATGAGGACAGAAGCCACAGAATCTGCATCGGACGTCAGAATGAGACGGACGGAAGCTGGACAAACACCTTTGTGAAGGTGGAAAGCGTAAGCGAGTTCGGTTCGGGCAGAAAGAATGTCAAAATCATAGTCAGGGATACCGAGAACAACCAGAAAGCCTTTCTGATGGGCTTTAACAGAACCTATCTTTCAAAGACGGTCTTTCCCGGCTGTTTTTATCATCTTTATGCCAACGTTACGGTGTACGGAACGGGCCTTACCGCATCCCAGTTCGAGCTTAAGCCTGTGCGTGAGGAAGATCTGATAGCAGGCGACCTGGCCCTGGATCAGGGCATTCTACCCGTCTATCCTTTGTGCGGAACACTGACACAGAAGGCTCTGCGCCGTGATGTAAAGGCCGTTTTGTCTTCAATCGGACACATAGATGATGAGATTCCCGAAAGTCTGATACAAAAGCATCACCTGATGCCGCTGGACAGGGCCTTCAGGGAAATCCATTTCCCTTCCTCTGACAAGGCCTTATCCGAAGCACGTCGGGCCTTGGCTTTCCGCGAGGTTTTTTATCTTCAGCTTGAGGCTAAAAGACGGCCTCAGGCGGCAAGACGCCGCCAGGCTATTCCAAGCCGGATTTACGAAGCCGAAAAGCATTTCATAGAAAAACTTCCTTTCTCCCTTACGGACGACCAGATCAAGGTCCTGGATGAAATCAGAAAGGACATGAGCGGCTCTGAGAGCATGAACCGCCTTCTTCAGGGAGATGTAGGTTCCGGAAAAACCCTGGTGGCGTGGGTATCGGCTCTTCATGCCATCTGCGACGGAGCCCAGGTTGCGTTCATGGCACCAACTGAGCTTTTAGCCCGTCAGCATGCTCAGGTTGCCGACCAGCTTTTCAAGGACAGCGGAATCTCCGTGGCCTTTTTAAACGGAGAGGTTCACGGAAAACCCCGACAGGCCCTGCTGGACCAGCTTAAAGCAGGAAACATAGACCTTCTTATCGGAACGCACGCTCTTTTTTCAAAGGACGTGGAGTACCGGAATCTGAGGTACGTGATAATCGATGAGCAGCACCGCTTCGGTGTTGAACAGCGTCATGCTTTGTTTGAGAAGGGAATCGAACCTGATGTCCTTCTTATGACGGCAACACCTATTCCAAGAACCTTGGCACTGACTGTGTTCGGCAATCTGAACGTGTCCACAATCAAGACAATGCCCAAGGGCAGGCTTCCTGTGATCACATACCTTGTCGATGACTCAAAACGCGACAAAATGTATGAAGCTGTGGGTGTTGAGATGAAAAGAGGCCATCAGGCCTACTTTGTCTACCCCAGAATCGACGATGAGGGAAAGTCGGATCTGCGTGATGTTGAGACCATGTATCAGTTCCTTTCAAGGGAAAAATACCCGTCGTTCAGGGGGACTTTGATTCACAGCCGCCTCCCCGAGGATGAGAAAATCAGGATTCTGAATGATTTTGCCTCGGGTAAGCTGGACTATCTGGTTTCTACATCAGTCGTAGAGGTCGGAATAGATGTTCCCAACGCCACGTGCATGGTGGTTGAGCACAGCGAGAACTTCGGTCTTTCGGCTTTGCATCAGCTTCGAGGCCGTGTCGGAAGAAGCTCGCTTCAGTCCTGGTGCTTTCTTGCCTATGAGAAGACTATCACGGAAGACGGAAAGAAGAGACTTTCCGTCCTAAGGCGCACCAATGACGGTTTTGAGATAGCCGAAGAAGATCTTAAAATCAGAGGACCCGGAGAGCTTTCAGGCTTAAGGCAAAGCGGCTTTCTCCATCTGAAGTTCGCCGACCTTGAAAAAGACGTCTCAATGATGGCCACTGCCCGTGATGAGGTGGATGCCATTCTGGCCCAGGACCCAGGACTTCTGAGCCTTGAAAACTCCGTAATCCGCAAAGTCCTTTCCATCGGCTGAGTTTTTTGTGTGGATTCGACTTTCTGCTCTTAATTTCTAAGCACGGCGGTGACATAATTAACCTTACTCCCAGGAGGTTATGCCCATGATGTCGTACGAAAACAATCTTCAGATGAACATGATTCTCACAGGTCTTGAAGAAGGCGAGCGCCGCGGACGGATGAAGGCGCTGCGTGATGCAGCCTACAACATGTCGGAACTTGGTGTGGACATTGACACAATTGCAAAGTATCTGGGCATTTCCATAATGCAGCTTCGCTATCTGGTCAACTGCACAGACTGGGACATAGAGTCAACAACCACCACAGCCTGCAGAATCAACGAGCCTGCGTATAAGTAGAAATAGGGTTCTTGTATCTCTGACATAGATAGGTATATACTTATCCTGCTGGAGGGGTAATATGGTCAGCGAAGCAAAGAAGAAGGCACAGCTCAGATATGATAAATACAATACCAGACAGATCATCCTAAAGCTGAATACCAAGACAGATGCCGATATTATTGGCAAATTGGATAATGCTGGAAATAAGCAAGGATATCTGAAGGATTTGGTTCGCGCCAACCTAAGAGGTGATACAGGTGTTCTGTCTTTGGATTCGATAAAACTGCTGATATTGCCTGTTGCAAAAAGGAATGCGTTGGACAGCATCTCATTATTCGGGTCTTATGCAAGGAACGAGGCAAGGCCTGAAAGTGATGTTGATATTTTGATTGATGGTGGAAACTACAACGGATTGTTTGGATTCATGGACATTAAAGAGCAATTTGAGGAAGCCCTAAAAAAGAAAGTTGACTTGATTTCCAGAACAGCATTGGAGGAAAACAAAACTGAGTCAGGACTTCTTTTTAGAAGGAATGTAAACAGGGATGAAAGGGTGGTTTATGTTAGATGAAAGAGATTACAGCATTATCCTAAGGATATTAGAAAAGGAATTGAACAATGAGAAGAAGTGATCGCGAAGTAACAGATATCAACAGCATTCTGGAGATTGTCGGAAGGGCAAAGATTCTCCATCTGGGGCTGTTTGACAAAGGTTTTCCCTATATTGTGCCTATGCATTTTGGATATGAGTTCTCCGAAGGGCGATTTGTCTTTTTCCTGCATAGTGCGAAAGAAGGACATAAGCTGGATCTGATTAAAGACAATCCCAATGTCTGTATTGAAATGGAATGTGATGTGACTCTCATATCCGGCGGAGAAGTGCCCTGTAAGTATGGCTCTGAATATGCATCGGTAATCGGACGGGGACAAGCAGAGCTGGTTGAGGATGAAGAAGAGAAAATCAAGGGACTGAAACTTCTGATGAAGAACCAGACAGGCCGCTGTTTTGAGATAGACGGCAAGATGGCTGAAGCGGTGGCTGTAATAAAGGTTGTGATATCAGATTTGTCTGCAAAGGCAAGGCGGGGTTGATTAACGAAAAAAAGGGTTGCATCAAGATGGAAGAATTCGAAAGAAAAGCAGGCGAATTTTATTTTGAGTTCGGTAAGGGAAAGCACATGGTTCTTTCAACGGCAGAAGGGAATAAGGTCTTTTCCCGGATGATGAGTATTGTTCAGATTGATGGTATTTTCTATTTCCAGACCGATTTGACACTAAGAAAGTATTCACAACTAATTAACAATAATAATGTCGCACTATGCATAGACAATATTCAAATTGAAGGACAAAGTAGAGAAATAGGACATCCTTTGAAAAACGTAGCTTTCTGCTGTGCATACCGCGATTGCTTCAAGGGGTCTTTTGAGGCATATTCATCATTAAAAAATGAAAGACTGTTTGAAGTGAAACCCCTGAAGATAGAGCGCTGGGTTTATGAGGATAGAAATCCATATATCGAGATACTGGATTTTGAGAACAGGCAGTACAGCTTGGAAAGGTACTCTGGAATATGAAGGTTATTCGAAATGAGTGAGAAGGAATATCTTAAAAGTCTGAAATACAAACCAGTGATCAAGTAATCAGTCTCCCTGTCGGGACAGAGGGCTTTCACTTGTGTTTCTGTAGAACTTAATCATGTTGCGCCCGTACTTTCGGGTGTCACAGAGCTTCAGGTCTCCGATAGTTTCAGGCCACTGGTTTTCCTCAACGGCAGGGATGTGGATTATGAACAGCCCGTCAGGTCTCACGCAGTGACGTCTGTCCACAAGATTTGCTATCTGGATTTTGTTTCCCATAGGAAACGGAGGGTCCGCGTAGACAATCTCATACTGCATCTGGGCCGTGGGAATGAACTTCAGGACATTTGAGAAGAAAATCTTGATTTTACAGTCCTCCTGTGCCCAGCTGATGTTTTTCTCCATCACATCGCGCTTGGCTCTGTCCATTTCCACAAGGTGTACCAATGTGGCTCCACGGGATGCGGCCTCAAGACCTACGCATCCGCTTCCAGAGAAAAGGTCGCAGAAAGAGGCTCCGTCCAAAGGACCCAGAATCGAGAACAAAGACTCTCTCATTCTGTCCATGGCAGGACGGATTTCAAGCTCTCCGTTTGGGATGATGACCCTTCTTCCGCAGTACTTTCCTCCGGTGATTCTCATCGTAAGCATAATCAGCCTGCCAGATAGTTTGTATTGATTTCGTTCAGAACAACTTCCAGAAGTCTGGCCGCCCTTTCTATCTGAAGAGGATTTGCGTTCTGTCTGACAGAAAGCGTCAGATCAGAGACAAGACGCTTGGAAATCCTTACCGTCTGATCCTGTGTGAACGGGAAGCTCAATGTGGAAAGCAGATTGTCAAAATCCTGGGACATGTAAAAGCATGAGTTCGGGAACGCTATGCAAAGATTCGGAGAGGCGATGCTTCCCTGGTTGATTGTGTACTGAAGTCCGAAAATCACGGACTCGCTGGGGTTGAGCATCGGAGAATCAAGAGTCCTTGAGATGAACTGGAACTGAGATGATGTATCGGTCGGAATCCTGACCCTTGTAAGAAGGGCGCTGTCTGCGAAAAGGAAGTTTCCTTTCCTGTCGTAGAGCTTTGAGACCGGAACCCATTTGGCTGAGGCTGATTTTGTTACCATTCTAAGCTCAACCTGGGCATTTAGCGTGGCAAGGATGCAGCTCATGGAGAATCTCATGTCTCCCGTGCACAGGGATCCTCCTACGGTGGCCTGGTTTCTGATCACCGAGCTTCCGATTGAGCTGATTGCATTGTTCAGCTCTTTTGAGAAGATGAAACTTCCCATTGTGAGAAGCTGCTGGATTGTGACCATTGCACCTGCTTCAAGGTAACGGTCGGCATGGTAGATTCTTGAAAGATCCTGAATGCCTGCCAGTGAAATGATGTCCCGCTGGTTGGGATTCGGATAGAAATTGGGGCGGCTCATTATATAAGTGCCGCCTGCCCAGAAAATAGCACTGAGATTTCTGTATTTGTTGGCAACTGCTTCACTGACCGTCTTCGGAGTGAAGACCGTAGGGGATCTAAGACCTTCTGGCACGGCGTCTGCTCCTGTATCTGTAGGCAAGATTTATGATTTTCTCCAAATCGGAGACCTCAATGCACTGGCAGTTGCTCATGGACATCTCCCTTGCAATGAGTTCCGGGCTGATTGTTCCCGTTCCGCTTCTGCTTCGTGCGGCCTGTTCGTTGGCTGCAGAGTCGTTCTGCTGGACCTGAGGAAGCTCTCCGTGCCCGCCTGAACCGATTCTGAATCCGCTGAAGCGGTTCTGGTTCTCCTTATCAACTTTGTTGAGAATGGACTCTATGATGATGGTCTTTGACGGATAGCACTGCGGACAGGGCTGGTTGCCCACTTCCGCATAGGCGCGCTCGATATCATGGCAGAATCTTGTCTTCTGAAAGCCTTCGAATGTGAGGATGCTGGCTCCGTTGATCTTGAAGGCGGGAACAAGGCAGCTTAAGGCTGCGTTTCCGTTGATAAGGACCATGCAGTTTCCGCAAGATGCTCCGAGGCACTGCGAGTTTTCGGCGAAGGTGATGATCTGCTCTCTGAGAATCTGGCTCAGGGGTTTGTCGGAGCTGACCACAAGAGAATACTGTGAGCCGTTGATGTTGCAGTTCAGTCTCATTTTTCACCTCCGTTGTCGTTGAAATAACGCTCTCCTCCGAATGTGCCCTTGCTTGCTATGCCCAGAATGTCTTCGCTTGTGACAGGGATCCTGTGAATCTGATGACCCAGAGCTTGTGAAAGAGCTCCGACCAGGGCTGCTGTTGTAAGCCCTCTCAGACCTGCGGTGAGAGAAGATGCCGTAAATAGTCCGTCCTGGTCAATGTGGATGTCTATGTTGCATTTTGCAGAGGATCTGGGACAGATGTCGGAAAGGACTGTCGTTATTGTGTGCCTGGCCTTGCTCAGAAGCCTGTTCTTATCAAACACGTGACCCAGATGGAAGTTCACCCAGATGTTGTCTATGACAGGTGAGAGCATCACCGTGTCTATGTGAAGATCAATTGCCACGGCTCCGATGCATGAGCTGAAATAGAAGGGATCAGTGAACTCGGCATCATAGTTCGAGGTCACAGTCAGGGGCAGTCTTGAGAATGAAAGCTTTCTGGAAAGCTCCGAGCACGCCTTGATGAGAAGGGATGAGACGATTCCGACCTTTCTTGAGAGGGTGCTTGGTCCCATATCGACAATCTCAGGAGAGTTGATGTCCAGAAATTCGATATCCTCCACGGGAATGTCTATGAACTGCCTTATCACATCCTTCCAGATTCCGGTCATGGATCTGTCGGTATGCATTCCCGTGTTCACCGTAAGCTTCTGGTTCTCATCCATCGTGACAGACAGAGTGTAGTCCGCACTTGCGTTGTACTGCTGAGAAAAACCCATGACGCCTTCACCTGCTGCGATTCCGATTCCTCTGGAGTAGTTGATGATCGGATTCATCTTCATGGCGGTGATTCTCTTCTGGGTGTTGGCCGCATACTTTCTGGAATACCAGGACTGGTCGATTATGGCCTTGAGGGAAGTTCCGAGTCTTTCCAAATCTGAACTCTGCTTGACGCTTTCGCTGATTCTGGCCGTCTTCTTATCAATGTCCTTAACGTTGTTGAGCTTCCAGATGCCCGGCTGAAGGCCCATTGATGCTGCAAGCTGTGAAAAGTGCACCTCTGTTCCTGCCAATGCCATGGAGAATCCCAGATCTCCGAAGAAGTTTGCAGGAGGAGATGAGCTTTTTATTATCTTTATGGTCACATCAGCCGCTTTGATCGGGTAGGCGGGAACAAGGCCGGCCAGAAGGTTGTGACAGATTTCCGATGTGAAAAATGGAAATGCTCCGATGTCTATGGTGCACTCGGCCCTGTCTGCCAAAAGAACTCCTTCCTGTGAAAGGGCTGTCTCGTGCTGAATGGTGATTCTGGGCTGCCATGAGATCATGGGGCAGGAAAGACGTACAAGCTCTCCGGACTGCTGTGCGGCCATGGCTGCAACACAGGCCAGAACGGACGGGGTTATGATCAGCTGGTCGTATGGGGCGTAATAGGGCTGGGGGTAGAGGATGACGTCCTCTATCGGACAACCCATGACCTTGGCGACGCTCTTTCTTACATGAATCGGCCACTGGGATGCGATCCTTATGTGATACTGTCCGTCCTTCTTCACTGCATAGATTTTCTGGTCACCCAGCATCGTGTTGGAGAAAGGAGCGATTTCAAACTGTGATTTGAAGGTCTTTGCGTTCGGAGTGAAGTATTCATCTGTGTTTCCGCTGGACCAGATGAACGGATCTCCGTACTGAAGTCCGTCATAGTCCTCCGAATCCTGCTTGATCTGATAGGAGATCTTCAGGTCTTTGCAAAAAAGCTCAAGGTCCTCCGTATCATAGCCGAACACGGCCAGAACGGGCTGTCCCTTGTAGTTGATTTCGTCTGAGGCGAAGAACGGAAACTTGTCGCCCATCACATCCAGAGAGGAGTTGCTGCCGAAATCTGCGGCGCTGAGAACCAGCATGTGTTGGAACTGGCCTTCGCCCGGCATATCTATGTCCGCAATCCTGCCGCTGGATACCGTGGAAGTAATCAATCGCCCTACGAGATGCTTTTTGCTGAGATCAAATAGTTCGCTCTGTTCTGGCATGGATTCAGAATATCACTGGGGACTTGTTTTTTCAACAACGGTGGAATCCCAATAGAATTTGGTATAATATTTGACTATGGATTATGTGAGCAGGGCAAGGGAGCTTTCAAAGCTCCTGACGGAATATCAGAGAGCCTACTATGTCACAGGGCGGGCTCTTGTTTCAGATCTGGAATATGACAGACTCTTTGATGAGCTTTTGCTTCTTGAAAAGGAGCATCCGGAGCTTCGCACGCCGGACTCTCCAACCCAGAGGGTGGGAAGTGATCTTTCATCCGATTTCCCTGAGGTCTCACATACCATTCCCGTACTGAGCCTTGATAAGGCATACAGCGATTCTGAAATCCTTTCCTGGATAAACAAGACCATGAAGAACACGGGAGAAAACCTCTCCTTTGTTCTTGAGGAGAAGCTGGACGGGTTCTCGATTGTCCTTTATTACGAAAAGGGTGTTCTTGCACGTGCCGTCACCAGGGGAAACGGTTTTGTCGGAAACGATGTGACTGCCAACGTCAAAACCATACACTCCGTTCCGCTGAGACTTTCACAGCCCGTGGACATTGCCGTAAGGGGAGAGGTGTTTCTGAAAAAGGCAGAGTTCGAGAGAATCAACTCAAAGCTTTCAGAGCCGTATGCCAATCCCAGAAACCTTGCAGCCGGAACCATAAGAAGAAACAAAAGCAGCGAGACTGCCCAGGTCCCGCTTTCAATCTATGTCTATGAGGGATTTTGGACAGACAGCGTTGATTTTACCGACCATATCCAGATTCTCAGTGCCCTGAAAGCTCTGGGCTTTGCCGTAGATCCGAATCTGTCATTCTTCTGTAAGACAAAGGAAGAGGCTCTGCAGAGGCTCAAAGAGGCCTCTTTGGAAGGAAAATGCGGAAGCTTTGACGACATTCCTTCTGCAATTGCGGAATACACAGCATCCCGAGCGGACCTTCCTTATGAGATTGACGGTCTTGTAGTGAAGGTGAATGAACTTTCAACAAGAGAAGAGCTTGGCTACACAGGCCATCATCCCAGGTGGGCAATTGCCTACAAGTTCGAGGCTCCCCAGGCTCAGACCCAGGTTCTGGACATCGATGTCCAGGTAGGAAGAACCGGACGCATCACTCCTATGGCCAGAATCAAGGAGACCAGGCTTTCCGGCAGCACCATCAGAAACATCACGCTGCACAACCAGGACTACGTAAATGAGCTGGAACTTGCAATAGGGGACACCGTGGCCATCTCCAAACGCGGTGATGTCATTCCTGCCGTAGAGAGCGTCATAGAAAAGAACGATCTTGGAAACACCACTTGGCAGATGCCGAAAAGCTGTCCTGTCTGTAAGACCGATCTTGTAGTCCGAGGGGCACATCATTTCTGTCCCAACCATGACTGTCCCGCACAGGTCAAGGGTAGGCTTTCCTTCTTCTGCGCCAAGGGCCAGATGGATATCGAGGGCCTTGGTCCCAAGACGATTGAGACTTTGTATGAAAACGGCTTTGTCCGTAGCATAAGCGAGCTTTACTCATTTGACTTCAACAGGCTTAAGGCCCTTGACGGTTTCGGCGGTGCCGAGGGAAAGAAGATCGAGAGCATGAAGATGGCCCTTGAAAAGAGTCGCCGCATTCCGTTTAGGAGCGTCCTTGTCTCCCTTGGAATCCCGGAGTTCGGAAAAAAAGCCGTGGACCTTGTATGTGATGCGGGCTTTGACAGCATGGACAAGCTTCTGGCTGTTGCGGATGGCCATGACGTAAGCGCTCTTTCTGCAATAAAAGGCATTGGAGATGTTACTGCAAACCTCATAATCGATGGTCTGAATTCAGAAGATATCCGAATAATAATCAATGACCTTAAGGAATCAGGACTTCAGATGCAGGATGAAAAAGAAGACGGGCCTGCTGTGGAGCAGATTTTCAAAGGCCAGTCCTGGTGTGTCACAGGATCTTTTGAGAACTTCAATCCAAGAAGTAAGGCAATGGATGAGATAAAGCGCCGCGGAGGCGTGGAAGTATCAGGAGTCTCAAGAAAGACGACCTGTCTTTTGGCCGGAAGCGGAGCCGGAAGCAAGATAGAGAAGGCAAGGGAATTCGGCGTGAGAATTGTAAGCGAAGAAGAGTTTATCAGAATGCTTGGAACAGCTCAGGTTGAGGAAAAAAATGAATCTGAGGCTCAGCCGGATCTTTTCTGATGGAGGGGTATTATGGACAACGTGAATCTGAAGGTTAAGCTTTATCTTGAAAGTGACAAAGGAAAGTTCATGGGCATCGGTGTTCTCTGGCTTTTGGAAAAGGTGAAAGCCTGCGGTTCGCTTCGTTCTGCCGCATCCGAGCTGGGAATCTCCTATTCAAAGGCCTTCAGAATGGTCCAGAACCTTGAGACGGAACTGGGCGTGGAGGTTTTGGAGAGAAAGCGCGGGGGAATGCAGCGCTCAGGAGCCTCGCTTACCAGATTCGGTGAGGACTTCATCTGCCTTTACGACACCTTCCAGCGGGAGTGCAAGGTTCTTTTGGATAAACCCTTCTATGACTTCAGCAACAAGCTGGATTCCTTGCTGGAAACCGCGAAGAAGAGCTGAAATTTCTAAATTTTCGGTTTTAAGTAACTCTTTTTCAATAAATGAAATAGTTTTTCACGCTACTCGGTTTTAGAAAAAAATCAAAGTTTTTCTTGAAAAGTTATTGAACTTTTTTCGGATATCGAGTATTTCTTAAGCCGTGAGATGCAATAAATCTCAACCTCCTTTTGTTCCCCCATGGTTTGACCTCCTTTTCCCCATGGGGTTTTTTATTGTCCAAATGCATGAATGAAGATTGCATACGGATTTGAGCAAAACTGCAAATTATTGCACCAAAATACTTCCTTGGCCCTTGTTTTTGTATAAAGACACACTTTTTTCGGTTTTTAACTTGTTTTATCTTACATATTTATTGTATATTGTGTTTGCAAAACAAAGCGAGGACGGACATGAAGCAGCGTTATAACAGACTGACAGTCATAAAGGATCTGATCAAAAAGAACAGAATCGACAACCAGGATACCCTTCTCAGCCTTCTGAAGGATGAGGGCTTCTCCGTCACCCAGGCCACTTTGTCCAGAGACCTGAAGATGCTTAAGGTCGGAAAGATCTCCGACGGATGGAGCGGTTATTACTACTCGCTTCCTGACAACGATCTTGTGGCAGAATCAGAGAAAAGCTACATCCAGGATGTAAGACGCGGCGTCATTTCCATGGAGTTCAGCGGAAACATCGGTGTAATCAAGACCCGCGAAGGTCATGCCAACAGTGTTGCGGTGGGCCTTGAGGCTCTGGGCCTTCCTGAGATTCTTGGAACCCTTGCAGGAGACGATACGATCATGGTCATCCTCAGAGAGGGAATGACAAAAGAAGACCTTCAGGAAAGCTTCAAGACACGCATCCCCGAAATTGAGGACTGAATTTCACTGATATTGTTGTTTACATGTTCTCTTTGTTCTATATTTAAAGTGGAATTCCATGCGGATACGGAGGGCAATGTGATCGATTACAAAGATCTTAACAAAACCGACAGCTTTTCAAAGCTCAAGGCAATCAAACCTTTTGATATCAAGAGAAAACTGAACGCAAAGCGCATTGAAGGCGCATCCATCAAGGAAGCGGGATCTCTTGTCTACAACTACGGCGCCATGCCCGTGGATGATGAAACAATAACAGTTCTTCAGGCTCTTGCCGATGAGCAGCAGCTTATTGAAAAATACAGAGCCCTCCTTGGCGGAGAGATCATGAACACCGGTGAAAAGAGGCTGGTTTTGCATCAGCTGACACGCGGAAGAGCTCTTGACGGCCTTAAAGTCATGGCTGACGGGGTTGAGAAGGGCGAGTTTTACGAAAACGAGCTCAGAAAGATCAAGGACTTCTCTGACAAGGTCAGAAGCGGTCAGATCAAAGGCTCCACAGGAAAAGAAATCAAGACGGTGGTTCAGATTGGAATCGGCGGTTCGGATCTTGGCCCAAGAGCTCTGTGCTATGCCTTGAATCTCATCGGAGAAAAAGACGGATGCAAAAAGAAACTTGAGGCCCGCTTCATCTCCAACGTAGACCCGGACGATGCATGTGCCGTTCTTCAGGGCCTTGACCTTGAAAGCACACTGTTCATCCTTGTCTCAAAGAGCGGAACCACGCAGGAGACACTTGCAAACCGTGACCTTGTCTTCAAGTTTATGGAAAAGAGCGGAATCAAGGGCCTTGTTCCCCAAAAGCATGTTGTGGCTGTTACCAGCAACACAAGTCCTCTTGCAAACAACCCCGATATCCTTGCCGTGTTCTTCATGGATGACTATATCGGCGGCCGTTATTCGGCAACAAGTCCTGTCGGAGGCGTCATTTTGTCTCTGACATACGGCTTTGATGTCTTTAAGCAGATTCTGGACGGAGCACATGCGGAGGACAAAGTTGCCTTGGAGCCGGATATCAGAAAGAACGGAACACTGATGGATGCCATGATCGGAGTGTATCTCAGAAACGTTCTGGGCTATCCGTATACGGCGGTTCTTCCTTACAGCCAGAGCCTTCACAGAATGCCAGCACATTTCCAGCAGCTTGACATGGAGTCCAACGGAAAGCATGTGAACCGCTTCGGCAAGGTTCTTGATTACAAGACAGGTCCCGTCATCTTCGGAGAGCCGGGAACAAACGGACAGCATTCGTTCTACCAGCTTCTTCATCAGGGAACAGATATTGTTCCGATGCAGTTCATCGGATTCAAGGAGAAGGAAGGAAACCTTGATGCTGAAAACGGCGGCTCCACAAGCCAGACCAAGCTCAAGGCGAATCTTGTGGCACAGATAGTCGCATTCGCATGCGGAAGAGAGAATTCCGAGAATCCGAACAAGGCATTTGAGGGTTCAAGGCCATCCAGCGTACTCGTCGCCGACAGACTGACTCCGTTTGCTCTGGGCTCGATTCTTGCCCACTTTGAGAATAAAGTCATGTTCCAGGGCTTTGTCTGGAATATCAACAGCTTTGACCAGGAAGGCGTTCAGCTCGGAAAGATCCTTGCAAAGAAGGTTCTTGCCGGCTGCGAGGGTGATGAGAACCTTCTGGCCTACTCAAAGCTTTTGGGAATTGATTTCTAATCCATATTCGGAGGTAAACAAATGGTTATCGCTATTGTTATTGCAGTTGTTGTTATTCTTCTTCTGCTCGTCGTCTCCACATATAACGCATGTGTCAGACTCAAGAACCAGGGTGAAGAGGCTTATGCTCAGATCGATGCACATCTGAAGCAGCGCTATGATCTTGTTCCCAACCTTGTCGAGACCGTCAAGGGCTATGCCAAGCATGAGCAGGGAACCCTCACAGCCGTCATCGAGGCCAGAAGCAAGGCAATGAATACTTCAGGCGTCGCTGAGAAGGACAAGGCCGACAAGGCATTCGAGGGAACCCTTAAATCTCTGTTCGCTCTTGCCGAATCCTATCCCGAGCTCAAGGCAAACGAGAACTTCAGAGACCTCCAGAGCCAGCTTACAAGACTTGAGACTGAGATCCTTCAGGCCAGAAAGTACTACAACGGTGTGGTCAAGACATTCAACACAAAGATCGAGACCTTCCCGACCTCTCTTATCGTCGGTCTTTTCGGCGGCAAGTTTGCCAGAATGACATATCTTGAGGTTGCAGAGGCCGAGAGACAGAACGTAAAGGTCCAGTTCTGAAGAAATGAAACGTTTTGTTCTTGCAGTTCTGCTTCTTGTTGTATGCCTTTCCTTTGCATTTGCAGCGGACTACTACATCAAGAACTATGACGTGAAAATCACAGTCGGAAACAATGCCGTGCACCATATCGAGGAGACTCTTGATGTCTATTTCGAGGGTCCTCATCACGGCATTGTCCGCGAGATTCCTCTTGATTACAGGGATTACAATGAAAAAATTGTAGCCAAAGTCCGAAATCTTAAGTGCAGCGATGATTACGAGGCCGACACAGACAACGGATACCTTGTCATGAAGATCGGCTCTGCGGAAAGAACGCTCATAGGTGATGTGAGATATGTCATAAGTTATGACTATGACCTTGGGGCGGATTACAATGAAGGTTACGACCTGTTCTACATGAACATAATCGGAACTAGCTGGGAGTGCCCCATTGAGAACGTCACATTCTCCATCGCGCTTCCTTATGTGGAAAGCGAAGCCTTCGGGTCTGCCAAGGCTTTCCATGACTACGTTCTGAAGCACACCTACTTCACAAGCGGTTCATACGGCGCAACCAAGGGAGTTGAAAAGGCGACTTTGTCTGATCTTCCCAACGGTGATGTTCTGATAAAGGGAAGCACATCAGGCCTCAGAAGCTACGAGGGAGTGACTGTCAAGATTGATCTTCCTGATAACTGGTACAGCGGAGCCCGCATCCCATGGGATTACAGGCCTGTCATGAAGACAGTAGCTCCTGTTGTCAGTATCCTGGTTGTTGTTCTGGCTGCTGTATTGTGGCTTCTTCTTGGAAAGGATCCCACACCGATCATCGTAGCAAGGTTTCAGGCTCCCGACGGATTCTCTCCGCTTCAGGTTGGCTATGTTGCAGACTACAGCGTGGATGACAAGGATGTTATTTCCATGCTCTTCTACTGGGCAGATCAGGGGCTTTTGAGCATTGAGGAGAAGAAGGGCGGAAAGTACGAGTTCACCAAGCTGAAGGAAATCATGGACTATGCCGTAAAGAGCGGCAGAAACGTTCCTGATTTTGAAAGAACCCTGTTTGACGGATTCTTCAAGGGCTGCAGTGTGGGCGACAAGATTGCGTTCAAGGATCTTGAGAAAAACAATTTCTACGAGACCATCCAGAAGACAAAGGCTTCCACAAAGGGCTTCTTTACAAAAGATAGGGCACTGACAGACACAAAGAGCAAAGTTGTGTCAGTTCTTGTGATGATGCTTTCATTTATTCCTCTTGTTATGGGAACGCTCAGAATAGGTCTTTATGAGAACAACGACGGAGCCTACCTTTTCTATATGGTAGCCTGCGTAGGATTGTTCTTCCTGAACCTCTTTCTTTTCACCACACTGTTTTCCAAATGGTATGTGCGTAAGTCAAACTTCTTCGCAGTCCTGTTCAGAATTCTGGTCCCGGCTGCGGCTGTTGTGCTTCTGTGCATGCTTGAGGGATTCTTCTCCAATGGAAATATCGCTGTTGTGCAGAACATCATCACTGTGGCTTCAAGCTCGGCCGTGGCAATCTTCGGAGCAGCGACCGAAAGAAGAAGCAAGTACGGAAACAGGTCCGGACCTGTATTACCGCGTCCTTTCTTTTGCTGTTGTCCTGGGACTTGAGGACAAGTGGGCAAAGAAGTTCGACGGCATGATCGTCAATCCTCCAATCTGGTACACGGGATACAGCGCATTTGATGTGTACTGCATGTCCAGAATGGCTAACAGGATGAACAGATCCATTCCTCTGGCATCGATTCCAAGATCTTCGATCTCCGGAAGTCCGGGTTCAAGAATCGGTGGCAGCAGCTTCGGAAGCAGCGGATTCTCCGGCGGCGGATTCGGAGGCGGTGGCGGACATGCATGGTGATGTGCTGGGACTGCTGCTTTCCTTCATCCTGATCTTATTCTGCATCGGACTTTCGTTCCTTGTGGTTAAATACGGCAGGAGGCTCTTCGGAGACTCCTGCTCTGAGGTCGCCCGCAAAGTCGTCCACATAGGTGTATCCAACTGGTTCTTCATCTACTGCTATGTCTTTGAGACAGACCTCTGGCCGATTTTAGGACTGGCGTTTTTCACGCTTGCAAATGCGCTGATGAATGTCACTGGAATGCTTTCGGTTCTGATGGGACAGGACAGCAAGGCCCGCAACTGGGGCCTTGTCCAGTACCCGGTTTCCATAATCATCGTCATCCTTCTCAAGCACTTCGGTCTTGGGGATATGGCGGCTGTGGGCTGTGCGGTTCTTGCCATGGGCTACGGTGACGGACTGGCCTCCATTGTCGGTAAGGCAGTGAAGTCCAAACGTCTCGGAAGCTGGACTAAGAAGACTTATGCAGGGTCAATAACAATGGTCTGTATTACGATGATTGTTGTGATTCTGATGAAAGTTTTCGTTGGTGGGGTATCGTTCACAGGAACTCTGGTTTTGAAAGCAGCCCTTGTGGCAATCTTTGCGGCGCTGGTTGAAGCCTTCACCCTGTTCGGTCTGGACAACATTTCCGTCCCGATTGCGATCTTCCTGGTTGTGAGGTTTGTATGATTGCATTTCTAGACAATGCACTGTTCTCTCTGCAGTGGCCATGGTCATTGGTTGTGATAGCATCCATAATGGCCGTAGTGGCAGTTCTGGCATATGTCGCCAAAAGCCTTGATGCAGGCGGAGCTGTCTGTGCGTTTGTCATGGGTGTGACCGTATTGTGGACCACAAGGTTCGCAGGATTCCTTCTGTTTCTTCTTTTCTTTGTCTCATGCAATGTGGTGGGAAAGATCTCAAAGCGCCTGAGAACAAAGGACACTTGTCCGGAAATCCGGGAGAAGAAAGGGCACAGACGAGACATCATGCAGGTGATTTCAAACGGCCTGATGGCAACACTTGCAGCCCTTCTGTGGTTCTTTACCTATAAGTCTGCGGCTCTGGTCATGTTCGGAGCAGCGGTTGCCGAGGCGACAAGCGATACTTTCGCAGGTGAGATAGGAAAGCTGTCAAACCGCCCTCCTGTTTCCATACTGACAATGAGACAGGTTCCCAAGGGAATGTCCGGCGGAGTCACTGTTTTGGGAATGGTGGCTGCAATGGCATCTTCTGTGGTTATCGCCCTGTGCTGGTACATCTCCTTCGGCGGTGTATCTGTTTATGAGGCAGCGCTTGTCGCTGTCATGGGTTTTGCCGGTGCTGTGATTGATTCGTATCTTGGCGCCGGTGTCCAGGCCCTGTATTATGACCCCGAAACCAAAGAATTTTCCGAAAAAGAGGAGCGTGACGGACGACAGCTGGAGCTTTCACGAGGCATCCGCTGGATTGACAACGACATGGTCAATCTGATGTCAAACACCTTCAGCGCAGTCTTCGGACTGGGTATGTGCACGCTGATTCACACTCTTGTCTGACATAAACTTGATTTCTCTGAAATTCTTTTGTATCTTTGGAACGGTCGGTGGTATGCCGATTGATTTTGTTATCATTTTTAATTGAAGAGGATAGATATTATGGCAAAGCAGCTACAGTTCAGTGAGGAAGCCAGAAAGTCTCTGGTCTCCGGTGTTGAGCAGATCGCCAAGGCTGTCATGACGACCTTGGGCCCGAAGGGTCGCACTGTTCTTCTGGACAAGAAGTACGGCGCTCCGATGATCACAAAGGACGGTGTCACCGTCGCACGTGAGGTCGAGCTTGAGAATCCGTTTGAGAACATGGGTGCACAGCTTGTCAAGGAAGTCGCTTCCAAGACAAACGATGTTGCAGGTGACGGAACAACCACCGCAACAGTCCTTGCATGGGCAATCACCAAAGAGGGAATGAAGAGTGTTTCCGCAGGTGTCAACCCGATGGGAATCAGACGTGGAATCGACAAGGCTGTCGCAGATGCCATTTCCGAAATCAAGTCACAGTCCAAGACTGTCAGCGACAAGGAAGAAATCACACAGGTCGCATCTATTTCTGCAAATAACGACAGAACCATCGGTGAAGAGATCGCCAATGCAATGGAGAAGGTCGGAATGGACGGAGTCATCACAGTCGAGGAGTCCAAGAACATCGAGACCACAACCGATTTCGTCGAGGGAATGCAGTTTGACCGCGGTTACATCTCAGCTTACTTTGCAAGCAACCGCGAGACCATGACAAGCGTCATGGATGACCCGTACATCCTGATTTATGACAAGAAGATTTCCTCAATGAAGGAGCTTCTTCCTGTTCTTGAGAAGGTCGTCCAGACCAGCAAGCCGCTTCTGATCATCGCAGAGGATGTTGACGGAGAGGCTCTGACAACACTGGTTGTCAACTCACTCAGAGGAACACTCAATGTCTGCGCCATCAAGGCTCCTGGCTTCGGCGACAGAAGAAAGGCAATGCTTGAGGATATTGCAATCCTCACAGGCGGACAGGTCATCAGCGAGGAGCTTGGAATGAAGCTGGAGAACGCTGAGCTTGCACAGCTCGGAAGAGCAAAGTCCGTCAAGGTCGAGAAAGAGAACACCACAATCATCAACGGTCTTGGAAAGGCTTCCGACATCAAGGACAGAATCGGCCAGATCAAGAAGCAGATTGCTGAGACTACAAGCGATTATGACCGCGAGAAGCTTCAGGAGAGACTTGCAAAGCTCGCAGGCGGAGTCGCAGTCATCAACGTCGGTGCACCGACAGAGGTCGAGCTCAAAGAGCGCAAGCACAGAGTCGAAGACGCTGTCAACGCAACCCGTGCAGCAATTGAAGAAGGTGTCATCCCCGGCGGCGGAGTGGCTCTTGCCCAGGCAGCCAAGAAGATGGAAGGCAACGACCTTTCAGCCCTCACAGATGAGGAGCAGATCGGTTACAAGATCGTCCGCAGAGCTCTTGAGGAGCCGATGCGCCAGATCGCCGAGAACGCAGGAGAGGACGGAGCAATCATCGCCGACAAGTGCAAGAACAGCAAGAACGGCGTAGGTTACGATGCAAACAACGACAAGTGGGTCAACATGGTCGAAGCCGGAATCATCGATCCGGTCAAGGTCACCAGAAGCGCACTTCAGAACGCAGCCAGCATCGCAGCACTGATTCTCACAAGCGAGTGTGCAATCACCGACATTCCGGCTCCGGAGCCACCGGCACCGGCTAACCCCGGCATGGGCGGAATGATGTGATCAAAGCGAACTATCATTTGATGGATATTTTATGGAAAGGCTCACAGGTAACTGTGGGCCTTCTGTTTGACAAGGCATTGGTATATGTGTATTTTAAAGAAAGTATATTTATACAACGCTAACAAAGTGAGGAAAACATATGTATTCATTGATTCTTGCAATGGGAATGGGCGCACAGACTGCCAGTGATGGAACTTCTGGTGCTGCAGGTGGTTCAATGGTCACCACTCTTATCACCTTCGGTGTGATCATTCTGATTTTCTACTTCCTTATCATCAGACCTCAGAAGAAGAGGGACAAGGAAGCCAAGGACATGATCGCCGCAATCAAGAAGGGTGACAAGATTGTCACAATCGGCGGTATCAGAGGAACAGTCGCAGTCGTCAAGGACAGCACCGTCATCATCAAGGTCGATGACAACACCAGAATCGAGTTCAACAAGAATGCTATCTCAGCTGTTCTGAACAAGAAGGAAGAGTCCGTTGTCGAGAAGCCTTCAAAGAAGAGCGCAGACAAGGAAAAGATTGAGAAGGTCGAGAAGCCTGCTGTAGAGGCTCCTAAGGCTGAGGAGAAGGCAGAGGAACCTGCAGAGAAGGCATGAGAAAAACTGAACGCATTCTGATTGCAGTACTTGCTATTGCAATCTGTGTTTGGTTTCTTTTTCCTACAATCAGGTGGTATGCATTCGTATCACCGGAGGACAAAGCCCTTACTACGGGCAGCAGCCTCCAGGTAAAGGAATACTCCCAAGGACAGGCCAGAACCGCTTTGCACTTCATGGAGCAGAACGGGTCTTCTGAAGTTCCGAAGGAGTATTCTTTTGTAATAGAGCTTGCAAAGAGCCAGAGCAAGGAAAACGGAACCTCAAAAACTGATATCAAGACATGCTCCGATGTACTTTCGGCATTCTCTGCTTCCTCGGATGAAGGTCAGGCCTTCATGTCTGCCGTGGAGAAGCACTACAGAGAATATGTCCAGAGCCTTAAGGAGCTTTCCTCAAAGGCCCTCCAGCTTGGTCTGGACCTCAAGGGCGGAATGAGCATTCTTCTGGATGTGGATCCTTCGTCTCTTGCCCAAAGGCTAGGACATGATCCGTCAGAGGCGGAAATCTCTGCGGCCATTGACGAGGATATCGAAATTCTGAAAAACAGAATCGACCAGTTCGGAATGGCTGAACCTGAAATCAGAAAGCAGGGCACGGAGCAGATTCTCATAGAGCTTGCCGGAACTCCGGACCCGGAGAGGGTGGATGCATTTCTTAAGGGGAAGGGAGCTTTGGCCTTCCATCTGGCAGACAGCCTCAGCACCCAGAGGGCTCAGGCCTACTATGCCCAGAACCCAGAGGAGTTCCAGGCCCTGGCCTATGCGCTGGAAAACAATCTTCCGTTCACACAGCCTTCTTTCATTCCCGCTGACAGAACAATCGCCGGAAGTTTTTCAACCGATGCATACGGAATCGAGCAGCTTTCGGGAATTGTCGTAATCTACCGCAAGGCTGCACTGGACGGCGGTTATCTGCTTTCTGCGGAGAAGGGAAAGGACAGCACAAGCAGCCAGCCAGTTGTCACGTTCAAGATCAGCAGTGAAGGCGGAAGCATTTTCTATGACTTCACCAAGGCTCACATCGGACAGCCCCTGTCCATTGTCATGGACGGCCATGTGAAGAGCACAGCCACAATCCGTGACGCTCTTTCCACAAATGTCCAGATTTCAGGTTTCACAGACGAGGAAGCAGAAAACCTCGCCATCATCCTCAAGACCGCATCGCTTCCGATATCCGTCACGATCTCAAGCCAGCAGACGGTCGGAGCTTCTCTGGGCGAGGACTCTGTCAGAATCGGACTTAATGCCATTGTCTTCGGCTTCATTCTGGTTGTCATAATCATGATTGTCCTCTATGCGGGAAGCGGCATCATCGCAGATATCGCACTTGTGATGAATCTGGTTATCATGGTAGCCACATTGGGCGGATTCGGATCTACGCTGACTCTTACGGGAATCGCAGGTCTGATTCTTTCAGTCGGTATGGCCGTTGACGCCAATGTAATCATATTCGAGAGAATCAAGGATGAGCTTAAGGCTGGAAGTCTTCCGAAGAAGGCCGTGTCAGTGGGCTTTTCCAAAGCACTTTGGACAATTCTTGATTCCAACATCACCACAATCATCGCGGCTGTTGTTCTGATTGTCTTCGGTTCAAGCGCCGTGAAGGGCTTTGCCACAACACTTGCAATCGGAATCGTAAGCTCTCTGTTTACCTCGCTTTTTCTGAGCCACCTTCTGATGGATCTTGTTGTGACTGAGAAGATCTCCATCTCATGGAGAAGGAGGACCTTCAGATGAAAAGCATCAGTTTCAATGTAGTAAAACATAAGGCAATATATCTGGGCATTGCAGGAGCCATGGTCATCCTTAGCCTGGCTTTGGTGTTTCTCAAAGGTTTCAACCTTGGAATAGACTTTGAAAGCGGTCTTTCGGTATCCGTGAAAATCGACGATCAGAATGTGGGAATCGAGGATGTCAGAAAGGCCTTGTCGGGTATAGACGGGGTAAGGGTGCAGAACATCGGAGCCTCTGATGACGGAAGATACCAGATAAGGATGAAGCTTTCCGCGGGCCAGGACCAGCGCAGCGCCGAGAGCCTGATTTCCCGCAATCTGGAAACAAGATTCAAATCCTTCACCCAGCTGGAGAGCAACTTCATTGGTGCCAAGTTCTCATCAAGCCTGATTACAGGATCGATCAAGGCAGTAGCCATAGCTCTTGCTCTGATTCTTGTCTATGTCTGGATCCGATTCAAGGTGGCCTATGCCATAAGTTCGATTCTTGCCCTGATTCACGATGTCATTTTAATGCTCGGTTTCATAAGCATATCCGGCTTTGAGATTTCTTCCACGACCATCGCTGCCATTTTGACCATAATCGGTTATTCTCTGAACAACACGATAGTCATTTTCGACCGGGTCAGGGAAAAGATCCGCATGGATTACAAGCAGGACATCGCTCTTGTCATGGACTTCGGTGTGAACAGCTCTCTTACAAGAACCACATACAGCAGCATCACGACCCTTCTGGCTGTGATTCCGCTTGCCGTTCTTTCCAGCGGGGATGTCAGAAGCTTCGCCGTGTGCATGATATTCGGTGTGATTGTCGGTACATACTCATCCAACTTCGTTGCGACCAACATTCTGTTCCTTCTTGGAAAGAACCAGGCCTTTGATATCATGAAGCAGGAGGAGGAAGACGATCTTTCCGATGCCGCAATGGCAAGACGCATGCTTGAAGACGATGACAAGGGGCGCAAGAAGAAGCGCAAAGAGGACAACGGTCCCAAGATTCTTGTCTGACAGGTGATGCCATGAAAGTGATCAGAAGCAAGGTCATAGGTTACTGCTTCGGGGTGTCCAACACCATCGAGAAAGCGCAGCAGTGCATAGAACTCTCAAAGACGGTGGGAAAGCCGTGCTACAGCATAGGCTCAATCATCCACAACAAGGATGTTGTAAAGAGGTTCCAGGACCTTGGAATGGTCACAACCACAAAAGCGGAAGGCTTTGAGCCCGGACTTGCGCTGATCCGGGCACATGGCATTCCAGACAGCCTCAGGCGAAACTATACAAAAGCAGGTTTTATATTGGTGGATTCAACCTGTCCGATAGTCGCAAAAGGCGCTGTCACATTAAGAAATGCAGCATCAAAGGGAATCCGTACCATCATTATCGGTGTTAAGGGCCATGCAGAGACAGAAGGCCTTCAGGGTGTAGAAACCGATGATGGCAAGGTTGTTGACTCAATCTTACTCTGCAGTACTGACGATGCCCGCTCTCTGATTGAATCAAAGTCTCTTTCAGAGAATGAGAAGATTGTTGTGGTTGTCCAGACTACATTCCCTGATTCGGAATTTCAGAAGATTCGGGAAGTTCTTAAGCTCTATTTCAAGGACATTAGGTTTTCTAACGCACCGTGCGGCGCCACGGCAAAAAGGCAGAAGGCGGCAAAGGAACTTGCCTCCCTCTGTGATGCCGTTGTGGTCATAGGCGGCAGGGAAAGCGAGAACACCAAAGTCCTTGCAAAGGTTGTGGGTCAGAGCAAAAAGCCTGTGTTCTGCATAGAGAATGCGGATGATATTACACCCGAAATGAAGAAGGATCTTTCTTCATTCTCCACCGTGGGTATCTGCAGCGGGTCGTCCACACCCACATCCGCAATCAGAAAGGTCGAGGAGATTCTCGAAGGAATCTGAGACTTTCTCTTGAAGATTCCACCTTTGGCGTATATCTTAAAAAAGGAAAAGGAGGCTGTCCTGATGAATCTTCCGAACAAGTTGACCGTTACCAGACTGGTTATGGCTCCGTTGTTTTTCGTCGCTTTTTTCCTCAGTGATATCGTACCCTCCATAAATCCGTATCTTTACTGCGCTTTGCTTGTTGTGATGTACATCGTAATGGAGCTGACCGACCTTCTGGACGGAAAGATTGCAAGACGCAGGAAGCTTGTCACAGACCTTGGAAAGGTCTTGGATCCGTTTGCCGATGTCATCTGCCATCTGACATTCTTTACATGCCTGCTTTCATGCGGCATCATGCCGGTGTGGGCATACATATTCATCCTGTGGAGAGAGTTCGCACAGAGCTTTACAAGGATGCTCATGATGGGAAAGGGCAAGGCCATGGCTGCCAATATATTCGGAAAGGCCAAGACCTGTCTTTATGCACTGGCCTGCATCTGCGGTTTTGCATACAGAATCCTTTCCGTATTCAAGGTTGAGGGTAGTTTTTGGAAGACATTCGACAGCGTTCTTGTGGTTCTGTTTGCCCTTACTGCTGTTTCTTCAGTTGTCTCATACCTGATTTACGTTAACGCCATAGTCAAAAGCAAAGCTCTTTCAGGTATGACAAGGTAGGTTCTGCTACCGTTTCCTTAAGATCTTCAATGTTTTTGTCCGCAATAGCCTGCCGTGCCAGGGAAGATGTTATGTACTTTTCGCCTACGCGTTTTCTTTCGGCAACCTTAAGCAGAATATTGTTATTGCGGCACTCCTGACGAAGTGCATTCAGATGAATCTCCGAAAGCTCGTCCCTGGGCTCGTCTCCGGCATAGACCGTTTTGATTCCCAGGCTGCGGCAGATATGGCACAGGACCATGGAGTCCAAGACCGCATGAGCCGGGACAGATCCCAGGTCCTGGGACAAGAAGCCTTTGGGAAAATCGCTTCTGCTTATCAGATAGGGGCCAGAGGGGAGGACCGTGACATTTCTGAGGTCTGAAAGGCCGTCTTTTACCATCTTCAGCCTGCTTTCGAACGGAAATTCAATTCCGGTGTTCTCGTGATTTCCTTTCGCACCGGATTCGGGCCTGCCCTGGATCACAAAGACAAGGACTTCTGTGCTGCGGGAAGAAGCCAGCTGGACAAGATATTTTTGGCCGATAGTGAACGGGTTGGCATTGAGAATGACGCACGATCTTCCTTCGGCCTGCCCTATGGAGGCTTTCAGATTCTGTTCCCATTTTTCAAGGCCCGTAGGACCTTCTCCGATGAGAGTCAGATATTGATTCAGGTTCTCCCTTCCTATGACTGTGCCCATACATGGTTTTATATCACGCCTTGGACAAAAAAGCGATACGGCTGTTATAATCTATATATATTAGCCGCACGGGGGTTTTGGTTATGCATTCACAGGCATTCTTTTCGGATCTGAGAGACAGGGGCAAGGTTCTTGTGTTCGGACACAGGGGCATGAGCCAGTACTATCCGGAAAACACAATGCTTTCTTTTTCAAAATGCGCCGAAAATCCCCGCATCGATGCCATTGAGCTTGATGTCCACACCTGTAAGAGCGGCGAGGTTGTCATTGCCCATGATTTTTCCCTGAAAAGGACAGCGGGCCTTGATGTCCAGATCGAGGACCTTTCTCTTGATGAGATTCAGGACATTGATGTGGGCTCTTTCAAGGACCCTTCGTTTTCCGATGCAAGGATTCCTCTTTTAAGCGAGCTTTTCTCCACATTCTCCGGACGCTTTATCTACGACATAGAGCTTAAGGTCAAAGCCGGACAGATCAACCGGGACCTTTGCAGGAAGGTTATTCATCTGATCCGCACCTATCATCTGCAGGACAGGGTTCTTGTTTCCAGCTTCAATCCATTTGCCCTCAGGGCGTTTCGGACCGAGTGCCTGAAAAACCTCATCGCAATTCCCACGGCCGATATCTTCGAGCGCTCGGAGTATGTTCCTAAAATTCTTTGGAACGGAGCCGGGCACTTTGTAAGCCGCAGCACCTATCAGAAGCCCGGAATCAGCCGAATCGATGATGCGTTTGTAAAATCCCACGGAAGGCTGCCCATCATGGCATGGACGGTGAACAGCGCCTCTGATGCCGAAAGACTTCTTTCCTATAACAAGGAAAAAATGCACGTATTCGGCCTTATCGGAAACGATCCTGACATGCTCTGTGACGTGGTAAATCGTTGGACACGCTGAAGTTCTTGTCATAGTTTTTCATTGTCTCTTCAAAATTAGAAAATTTTTGAAAAAGAGTGTTGACATTTAATGTGCGTTTCAAGTATCTTCATAGAGCACGCTTTGAGGAAGCTTGAAGATGTGCGATAGATTTTTACAGAGATATTAAAGAAGAGAAGGTTTAGAAAAGGATTGTAACGATTGCCGAAAGGCCGTTGGTTGCAATTCAGTTTTAGGAAGCATGAGGGCTTCCAGTCAATTCAAGATTCGAACGAAAGATCAACGATCAGTTGTTCGTGATTACGCATCCGGGAGGATGCGGGAGTTGAAGGGAGAGACTTCCGGTCTTCGGACCGGGTTTTTAAATGATGGAGAGTTCGATCCTGGCTCAGAACGAACGCTGGCGGCGCGTTTTAAGCATGCAAGTCGAGCGGCAGTAGCAATACGAGAGCGGCGGACGGGTGAGTAACACGTGGGTAATCTGCCTACCAGTCGGGGATAGCCTGTGGAAACACAGGATAATACCGGATGCGATGCCTTACACACAAGTGTGAGGCAGGAAAGGGGCCAAGGCCCCGCTGGAAGATGAGCCCGCGTCCCATTAGCTAGATGGCGGGGTAAAGGCCCACCATGGCGATGATGGGTAGCCGGCCTGAGAGGGTGAACGGCCACATTGGAACTGAGACACGGTCCAGACTCCTACGGGAGGCAGCAG